>JAAXHY010000109.1 GCA_012270665.1 Dehalococcoidia bacterium | reverse complement strand
AGGAAGCGTTCGGCGTCGGTGGGCGGGCTGAGCGCGTCCATGCCCCGCCTGATCTCCACTATGCACTCATGGCATTCGCCCGTGCGTCCGCAGGAAGTCGGCACCCGCACCTTGAGGTTGTCGGCGTAGTCGAATATGGAGCGGCCCGGGATATGGTCGAGCGTCCGGCCTGAGTGAAGAATAGGAGACATATTGGGTATCGTGTATGTGGCTTCAGGATTCAGTATGCCTTGTGGTTAGGGACTCATTTTAGCGCAGTGTGAGAAGGTCAGTGTAGTTATAGGAGGGCGCAGGGACCGGTGTTCGGGGAGTTCCCGAAGAATTTCCGAGAATTAGAATGATTCCATTTGATAGGTAAAATGGCCTGTGCTATACTTTCGTGGTGTTTGTAAACTGAGTTTGTCGAACTGTGTGAGGATGATTTTCTCGAGCAGTCCCGAATAGAGGCGGGAGTCTATGGTCCAGATTTCAGAAGAAGCGCCAGCGCCGGTAACGCCACCTATAGATCCAATACGAAATTTCCTTGTTCCTCCTGGGCCCGTAACGATGAAGTCCCTGCTGGAGGCCGGTGTACACTTCGGTCACCAGAAGCGTCGGTGGAACCCCAAGATGAAGCAGTACATCTTCGCTCATCGCAACGGCATCCACATCATTGACTTGCAGAAGACGCTTCGGATGCTGGACAGGGCTACCCAGTTCATGTCCGACATGGTCGCCGAGGGACACAAGGCGCTGATGGTTGGCACCAAGAAGCAGGCCCAGGACACCATCATCCAGGAAGCCAATCGCAGCAACTCGTTCTACATCACCAACAGGTGGCTCGGTGGCACTCTCACCAACTTCAAGACCATTCAATCGCGTATAGACTACCTGGTGCAGCTTGAGACCGATAAGGCAAAGGGTGAGTTCCTGCGTCTCACCAAGCGCGAGTCTCTCGGGATGGAGAACACCATCAACAAGCTCAACCGCAACCTGTTCGGCATCAAGGAGATGACCGATATGCCGGGCGTCCTGTTCGTGGTTGACATTGGGAAAGAACACATAGCCATAGCTGAAGCGCGCAAAGTTGGAGTGCCCATCATCGCGCTCGTGGATTCGGACTGCGATCCCGACCTCATAGACTATCCCATCCCCGGCAACGACGACGCTATCCGTTCGATCAGGCTCATAACCGCCAAGATGGCGGACGCCATCATTGACGGACAGAATCGGCGTATGTCCCTGGAGACTGATGAAATATCGTCCGAGGTTCCGGACGGCAATGGCGCGGGTGACGCGCCGGTCAGCGACTCGACTATGGTGGCCGAGCCGGCTGCCGAAAGCAGCGACGCCAGTGGCGAGACAGAACAAGCCCGGTAAGCGACCGACTTCCAACCCCAGCATTCTGATACCAAGGAAGTTCAGGACTAAAATGGCAGTTACAGTTGAAGATATAAAGGCCCTGCGCGAGTTGACTGGCGCAGGGGTAATGGACAGCAAGAAGGCCCTGGAAGAGACGGGTGGCGACCTGAAGAAGGCGGAGGAATTCCTCAGACAGCAGGGAATAGCGTCAGCCGCCAAGAAGGCCAACCGCGCGACCAACCAGGGCATAATAGAATCGTATATTCACAGCGGCGGCAGAATAGGCGCGATGATCGAACTCAACTGTGAGACCGACTTCGTAGCCCGCACCGACGACTTCCAGAACCTTGCCAACAATCTGGCTATGCAGATAGCCGCGATGTCCCCGACTTACGTTGACGAATCTGATGTCCCTGAAGGTGAGACGGCGGACAGTTCTCAGGACTGCCTCATGCAGCAGCCGTTCATACGGGACCCATCCATGACCGTCCGTGACATGGTGAACGAGACTGTTGGCAGACTGGGAGAGAACATTCGGGTACGCCGGTTCAAGAGATTCTCTCTCGGGGAATAACCATAGACAACTCCAATCCGCCAAACTACCAAAGGATTCTGCTCAAGCTAAGCGGAGAGTCTCTTAGAGGTGACCGAGGTTTTGGCATTGATCCTGAGGCGGTGGAGTACATGGGCGCCGAGATCAACTCTGTTCTCTCCCTCGGAGTGCAGATGGGCATCGTGGTCGGCGGGGGAAACATCTGGCGAGGGACGCAGGCCGAACTGGACGGCATGGACAGGGCCACCGCGGACTACGCGGGTATGTTGGCCACGATCATCAGCGCGCTCGCCCTCCAAGACACCCTGGAACGCAAATTCGGGATCGTAACCCGCACGCAGAGCGCGATCAACGTATCCCAGGTCGCCGAGCCGTACATACGGCGCAGGGCCATAAGGCATCTGGAGAAGGGCAGGGTGGTCCTGTTCGCCGCTGGCACCGGAAATCCATTCGTAACGACGGACACGGGGGCGGCGCTCAGGGCCGTCGAGATCGGCGCCGACGTACTTCTCATGGCGAAGAACGAGGTTGACGGCGTTTACGAAGACGATCCCAAGACTAACCCGGACGCGAAGAAACTCAAACGCCTCACGTACTTTCAGGCGCTGGAGAAGCGACTTGGCGTTATGGACACTACGGCGCTTTCTCTCTGCATGGACAACGAGGTCCCGATTATCGTCTTCGATCTGTTCCAGGCCGGCAATTTGCAGCGCATAGTCAGAGGCGAATCCATCGGTTCGGTGGTATCATCTTAGGACACGATGGATTCCGCGCTTCGAGCGCGAGATACCCGCCCACTCGTCAAAACGACCTTTCGGAGGATTAACGCTATGGCAACAGTCGAAGAAGTCATGGACGATGCCGGGACACGTATGGAAAAGTCCGTACAAGCGCTGCAAAGAGAGCTGGGAGGCATAAGGACTGGCCGAGCTTCGCCCGCCCTGGTCGAAAACCTGATGGTTGACTACTACGGCGTTCCGACACCGCTCAATCAGATTGCGGGGATTTCCATTCCCGAGGCGCGCCTGCTTATGATACAGCCCTGGGACAGGTCCGCCACCAAGGAGATCGAGAAATCCATCATGAAGTCCGATCTTGGATTGATGCCGAACAGCGACGGCACGGTAATCCGAATCAACATTCCGCAGCTTTCCGAGGAGCGACGCAGGGACTTGGTGCGCCTCGTAGGACGCAAGGTGGAGGACGGACATGTGGCGGTGCGAAATATCCGCCGCTCCGGTATCGAGAGCTTCCGCTCGATGCAGAGGAACAAGGAGATGTCCGAGGACGAACTCAGGCGCGCGCAGAGCGACCTGCAGGATCTCACCGACCTTCACATCAGCGAGATGGACGATATGAAGAAGGACAAAGAGAACGAGGTCATGGAGGTCTGACGCTCCCCGTGGCTACTCCACTCATGCGCTCAAACTCTTCTGTCCTGCCTGAGACGCCGCCTATCCCGACGCCCAGACATGTCGCAATCATCATGGACGGCAACGGACGCTGGGCGGAAAGCCGCGAGATGTCCAGGTCCGAAGGGCACCGGGCCGGGGTCGCCAATATCAGGCGAACGATCAAGGCATTTGCCAAAGCGGGCGTGGAGTATCTCACCCTGTACGCCTTTTCTACGGAAAATTGGGGCAGACCCATAGATGAGGTGGACGCTCTCATTTCTATAATGCTGGATGTGATAGGCCCGGAATCAGAGAACCTGCACGAACAGGGCGTCAGGATAAAGCACATAGGCAGCCTCGCCCGACTGCCGCAAAACCTGCGCGACGCCATCATCAATAGCACAGAGATGACGAAACACAATACTCGTCTCACCCTGTGCGTGGCGTTCAACTACGGCTCGCGCACCGAGATCCTCGATGCGGTCAGGAAGATGCTGGCCGACGGAGTAGCGTCGGAGCGCGTCGACGAGAGGTTGTTCGCAGCATACCTGGATACGGCGGGCATACCTGACCCCGACTTGATCATCCGCACCGCGGGAGAGATGCGCCTGTCCAACTTCCTGTTGTGGCAGGCGGCCTACTCGGAGTTCTACTGCACATCCGCGCTCTGGCCCGATTTCGACGAGATCGAAGTGGAGAAAGCGCTTCAGTCCTACGGGCGGCGCGAACGCAGGTTCGGCAGGCTGGACGGCTGACTAATCCCGCGCTCTATCTCTGGACCCAACCGTCATTGCCGCGAAATCGGGAACCCTCGAAGAGGCTCGCCGCTTGGCAATCCACCCTCCGTGCCGGACAGTTCTGAACAATGGGCAGACGTATCCTCACAGCCGCAGTCGCGCTTCCCCTGCTTCTACTCGTTGTGTGGCAGGGGGGCTGGTGGTTCGCGGTCCTGGTTGGTCTCGCCGCCGGACTCGGGGCCTGGGAACTCAGCCGGATGGCAGAGGCCTGGGGCCAGAGGACTATCCCCGCGCTCACAGCAGCCCTGGCCGCGGCGCTCGCGGCGGCTTATTACTTCCTTCCTGGACCTAAATATCCCGAGAACATGGAAGGCGTGGCGATGTTCCCCGCGCTGCTTGCAGTGTCGGCTGCGGTCTTCATGCCGCTCACGCACAGGCTCAGGGGGCCGCCGGGTGGTATTCTGGCGACCGTCTACGTAACTCTGGTTATTGGCGGCACGCTGTTCCACGCTCCGCTTCTCAGGGCTTTCGATTCATTCTCAGCCAACGCAGGACTCTTGTGGATCATCTTCCTGCTGGGCGTGACCTTCGCCACGGACACGACGGCCTACTTCGTCGGGAGGGCCATCGGCTCTCGCAAATTGGCTCCGAACGTCAGCCCGAACAAAACGTGGGAGGGCGCGATAGGAGGATTCGTGGG
>JAAXHY010000401.1 GCA_012270665.1 Dehalococcoidia bacterium | reverse complement strand
GCCTTGTTGACGATGCTCTTGTTGGCAGCGAGGAGTTCCCAGGGGATTCTGGCCATGGTCCGGGCGAGTTCCTCAACTGTGTCTTCAAGCTGGTCACGCGGGACGGACTTCCAGACGAGTCCGATTTCCTCCGCGCGCCTGCCGGAAATGGACTCGCCTGTGAGCAGGAACCACTTGGCCCACTGCGGTCCGACCATGTAGGTCCACATATGGGTGGGCGGCGCGCCCATCGAGCGCACGGGTGGGAAGCCTATCTGGGCGTCGTCAGCGGCGATGGAGATGTCGCAGTGCATGGCGAGGTCGGTGCCTCCGGCGATGCAGTAGCCGTGTATGCCGGCGATGACAGGTTTGCTCAGGTTGAGTATGCTGGCCATGGTGTTTGGGGTCTGTTTCATGCGGTGGATGTCCACGCGGATGTTGTCCCGGGCGGCCTGAGCGGTGACTTCGGCCTCGGGGGTAGCGGGAGGAGTGATGTCGTATCCAGCGCAGAAGGCCCTTCCCCTGCCCATGAGCGTCATAACACGAACATCGGGGTCGTCGTCCAACACTTGCATACAGTCCACGAGCTCGGCCTGGAGATCGCGACTGAGGGCGTTGAGCTTCTGGGGCCTGGCGAGGAAGACGCGCCCGATGCCGTCCGATGCGTCGTATTCGATGAATTCATAGGTCATTTCTATACCCTTTGCGAGATTTGAGAAGGTTGAGTCTAAGCGGGCGTATTGTATCACACGGCTACAATTCGCTATGACGTTGTGGTATGATTCTGGTGTAGAGCGGGAGTAGCTCAGTGGTAGAGTCCCTGCCTTCCAAGCAGGCTGTCGCGGGTTCGAATCCCGTCTCCCGCTCCATCCCTTCCAACCCCCTACCCTAATCTCGCGTATTTCACTTGGAGAGTCATCATCAAGAGAGTTGGGTTCTTGCTGAAGGTCAGGCAGGACATGCTTGACGAGTACAAGGAACATCACCGGAGTGTGTGGCCGGAGATGTTAGACGCTCTGCGGCGCAACGGGTGGAGGAACTATTCGCTGTTCGCGCGGGAGGATGGGCTGCTGTTCGGGTACTTCGAGGCAGAGGAGGACTTCGCCGCGGCGCTGGAGGGTATGTCGGGCGAGGACGCCAACGCGCGCTGGCAGGAGTTCATGGCGCCATATTTCGAGATTCCGCCCGGAGCGAAGCCGGATGAGATGATGGTGGAACTGGAAGAGGTATTTCATACGGAGTGACCGAGACAGGCGGGATTTGATATGAGACTCGAAAATAAAGTCGCTATCGTTACCGGCGGGGCGGCGGGTATAGGGCGCGCGATATGCGAAGTGTTCGCGGAAGAGGGCGCAAGGGTCGTGATTGGGGATATTGACGTGGAGGGCGGACGGGAGACAGCGGGGCTAATCGAGGATGCGGGCGGGGGCGCGATATTCATCCCGACCGACGTGTCGCAAGAGTCTCAGGCTCAAGCTCTCGTGGAGAGGGCGGTGTCGGAGTACGGGGCGCTGAACGCGCTGGTGAACGATGCGGCGGCGTTCGTGTTCGGTGAGGTGCAGGATATTACGGACGCGGAGTGGCAGAGAGTCCTCGGAGTGAACGTGCTGGGGCCTTCGTACATGGTGAAGCACGCGCTGGGGCCTATGAAGGCAGCGGGCGGCGGCTCTATCGTGAACATAGCGTCGGTGTCGAGTTTCATAGCGCAGCCCGCATTCGTGCCTTACAACACATCGAAGGGGGCGTTGCTTCAACTTACTCGCTGCCTGGCTATGGACCTCGCGCCGGATAACATAAGGGTGAACTGTGTTTGCCCGGGCGCGATACTAACGCAGGCGACCGAGCAGCACCGCCGGTTCACAGGCGAGGATCGGGAGAAGTTCCTGTCGGACGCGGCGAACTCGAACTTCATGAAACGGTTCGGCCAGCCGAAAGAGATCGCCTACGGCGCGCTGTTCCTGGCGTCGGACGAATCGTCGTTCATGACCGGACAGCCGCTTATCATAGACGGAGGCGCGACGGCGCAGTAACCGAGGTCAACTCCGCGCGCCGACTTTCAGCGAATCGAGCATCCTTCGGGACACGACGGCTATGTCTTCTACCGCGTGATCGAATACCGCTTCGTTGACCCTAGACGGCTTCCTGTATCCGCTTATCTTGCGGACGAACTGGAGCGCGGCCTCGCGTATCTCTTCGTCGGTCGCGGGGCGGTCAGCGTTTCTGAGTTTCTTTATGCTTCTGCACATGGGGTTACTCCGCTTAGGCTTGCGTCAGTTCAGGATCTGGTAGATGGATACCTGTTCTGATTGGAAGACCTTGCTCAGGTAAGGCGCCATGCCAGAGTCGAACTTGGCGATCCCCTCCGGGGAATAGTACGACCTTTCGAGCTGGCCCACATAGATGTATTCGACGCCATATTGCGCCAGTAAGTCCCTGGCAACCGAAATGTCCTGGGTGGAGTAGATGCGCTCGACGTCACGTATCCGGGGCGTGACCATCTGACGATAGTTCCAGCGCTGCTGCTGCTGGTGCCACTGCCAGCCGACGACGCTGGGCAGTCCGGTGTGTATGGAAACGCGGCCTCCCCAGCGATACGTGGGCGTGTTGGCCTCCAAGACAATCGGCGAACCCTGAACGTTTTCGCGCAGCCAACGGATGCCCTCGAAGTCGGCCTGGAGGTCAACCGGGCCTTCGGGTTCGTTGTAGATCGTTCCCTCGATGTAGGCGAGGCCATCCAGCGTCAGCGGAGTGACGTTGCCGTTGAAGCGGTCTCGCAGCCTGTCCTGCGTCCCAAGAACGGGATAAACCGACGCGCTGATTAGCAGGACGGCCAAGCCGCCAGCCCAGACGTATCGGTATCCCCAGGGTCTCGCTCCGTTGAACATATCTGAGGCGAACATTCTCCAGACCATGTAGGCGGCGGCGAGAGCGAGTAGTACCCATACCTGCATATAGAATTTGAAGACGCTATTCATACGCTCGATGTCGCCCTCGACCCTGAATAGGTCGAGTCCAAGCACCAGGGCAAGAGCGGTTCCGGCCATGAGAGAGACGAACAGCGTGACCGGCGTCTCGCGCTTGGGGTTCGCAAGAGCGCGCAAGACCACGGCTGCAAGCAGCGCGATAAGCGCGATTGCAAATATAATCGTGCCTCCCGCGCCGTAGCCGTATGCCAGAGCGGTCAGGACATAGCCTGCCGCGAGAGCAGACGTGATCAGCGCGAGCAGAGTCCATGGCCCAACCTGGGGCGCAGGATTCGTCCGACGCTCGGAGAGAATGTCCACCAGGGAGTCAAAGGCAGGTCGTATTGCCGAACGACTCGAGGTCAGAACGCCGCGCAGCTGCCAGAGGTAGAACGAGCCGATGACGAACACAAACAGCCCGGTGATTGCCAGGAATTGCCACAAAGGTGTCGTGTTGGTGGTTCTTTCCACGCTGCTGAAGAAGGTTTCGTAGTACAGGTGGTAGGGCAGGAAGGCCGCATATCCAACGATGAATACGAGCGCGGCCTTGAAACCCGTCCGCAGCAGCATCAAGGACGAAAGGCCCCCCTGAGCAAGGCGCTCACCAATCGCCACGGTAGCCACACCGAACAGCAGGTAGGTCGGGTAGTCCCAGGTGTTCAGAAGCCTCAGCGCGCCGATTGCTATGCCGAGGATGGCAATCCTCAACAACTGCTCGGCGCTCCAGAAGGAATCCCGTCCGGCGCGTGACTCAATGCCCAATATGAGCGCGGCACAGATCCCTATGCACAGGACCGTGAACGGCAGCGCCCACAGGTGCGCGTGCGGGTCGGCGAACAGGAATGTGAAGAACGGGAACTCGGTTATCTCGTTACCGGGTGGATCGGGGGGCATCATGCGGCTGGAACGCCAGAAGTCGAATTCGCCCATCGGCGCGCTCTCAACTATTGCGCGCCACGCGCCCTGCGCGAGCTGTATCGCGCCATCGAGGTTGCCGAGAACGACGACGAACAGCGCTCCTAGGAGGCCCGCGAGTATGGGGGAGATTCCACCGGAGACCAATCCTCTGTCCCGGGCGGCGCTGGCAAGGTTGTAAACGACCGAGTAAGCGAAGGAGGCGGTCATGGCGAAGAAGAGCGGCACGGCGAGGTTCAGGGCTATCTCGGGCGCGATACCGGTGGCGTGTATCAACATCCCGACGATGAATTGGCCCCAGTAGTAGTAGTTGATATAGCCGCCCCCGAACCAGGGGTCGTAGGGAGGCATATAGCTCGATTTGAGAACCGCGTTCAGGTAGGCCATGTCCATTGGCTTCTCCCCGCCCCTGTACGGGTGCCAAAGGTCGGGGTTGGCCATTCGGACCAGGACAAACACCGCGAATGCGGCGAGAAATACCAATTCCGCAACAAGGATAGTCTTCCAGCGCTCCTCGAAGAAGGCGCGGACTTCTTCCCACTTCATAACCAAGAGCGCGAGGTTGACCAAGGACAGCGCTACCGCTCCAGCGATTACAGCCGCGCGGGTGAAGGCCATGAGCTCCAGACTGGACAGCAGCCAAACGGCGAGACCAATCAACAGCAGCCCCAATCCCTTGGAAAACAGCCAGCCTCTGTCTGTGATCGGCCGGAACACTACGAAGGCGAGAGGGAAGACAATCAGCGCTATGATTTCGGCGACGACGATCCATATGGCGACCGATATCCAGTCCGCGCGACGGTCGGGGTTGATGATGTCAGTCCAGGTCCCGCCTGTCTGCCGGGCCTCTGACTGATCGGGTGAAAGCATGAGTTGGCGCGAGTTACCGGATTCGGGTGGTGGGGCCGGCAATCCAGACTGCCCGGTTGGGAATCCGCCCGACGATTCGAGAACGCGGTCGTAGATCGTCTGTGAGTCCAGCCGGTCTTGATTTCGGAAGAGAAGCAGTTTCGGGTGGTCGTAAACGGAGAAGCTCTCGTCCGCGAATCCGAGATTCAGAGATACGGGATATGGATCGGATCGCTCCAAGCCGACGGGTACGGGCAAGTCGGGGCGTCCAAGGGTGTCATCCAGAAAGCCTACGCCAAAGAGATTCGGGTGAGCGTCGAAATGAGCTTCCAGCGAGTAGCCGAGTCCGCCGGAGAAGAGTTGTTTGTAGTATTCGCGGCTCACCGGGTAGCGTTCGGGGAGGCGCGGGATGGTTCCGTAGAGGCGGTTGCTGTAAATGAGGATGTAGTCGGCGGACGCGAGCTTGTCGCTTATGGTCGAGAGTTTCGTTTCGCTATCGCGGTTGTAGAGTTCCAGGTCCTCAAATTTGTACCCATGGAGGCCTGGGACGCCTTCGTCCCAATGCTCTCTGAGTATCAGTGAGTCGCGGGGCGCGTTCGACCTGATCCACTCCCCAGCGCGAACGGCGGAATGGGTTTCGGCGTATATGCCGAGGTAAGAGACGGCGTAGAAGAGAGTGGCGGCGAAAGCGAGCGCTCCGAACAATCCCATCATCGCTCGAGCCGATAACCTGACACTACCGGCGAGTCGGCCAGTGGCGCGCCAAATATCCAACAGCATCTTCGCGCCGAACAGCAGCAGGAACGGCGTAATGGGGATCATGTAGCGCATGAACTTGACGTCGAACGCGCCCGTAATCAGGAAGTATGGGATAACCCAACTCAGCAACAGGGTGGTTATTCGTGTGTCGGGGCTGCGGATTGGGAGCGTGACCAGGAGCGCGCCTACCGCGATTGCGGAAGACAGGACGATTCCGGCGAAGCTGTCAGACACAATCAGAATCGCGGCGGGCAGACACACGCCAACGAGCAGGTAGGTCAGCGTCCACGAGAGCCTAAGACCGCGCAGCGCGGCGTAGAGCGCGCCAGCCCAAGCGACGATGCCGAGAGGCAGACCGAGACCCCAGACGGACAGTTGCTGAACGTGATACAGATAAGGAGTGGTGTCAATGTACTGTCGAGTGTATGGATAGTCCCTGATGCGGCGCACCATTTCGGACTGTTCGATGATGTCGGCTGAGAAGCGTTCCCAGTCCAGCAGAGCGTAGGGCTGGGCAATGAAGAAGGACAGAATGATTACAAGGCCGCCCAGTACAGCGTTGCCAATGGCGTTGGATATACGGTCGGTGAACGGTACGTTCCGCGAATCGTCCGAGTCCGCGAGACCGAAAGCGGCGATGAAGTGGGCGACGACGTAGGCGGCGAGTATGGGGGCGACGCTTATCTTGGTCGCCAGGCCGAGGCCAAGAAACAGTCCGGCCAGAAGGGAATCGCTCAACCTGCCAGCGCGCGCAACTCTTACCAGGAAGAGAAGCGACGCGAAGCAGAGCAGCGCCATGAGGGTGTCCACCGCGAAGAAGTGGCTTAGCTGTATGTGGATTACAGCTATCGCAACCAGCGCGGAGGCCAGCAGGCCGACCCTCCGGGACCAGACCATCGCTCCGAGAGCATAGACGAGCGCGATGGTAGCAACGTCGGCGAGCGCGGAGACGGCCCGTCCGGGAACACGCAGATCGTTTGGGTCGAGTCCCGGAATGTAACCGCTGAACACGCCGGTTATCTTGAGAACGTATATGGGAAAGCTGCCATAAGGGAACCAGCGGGGGTTCCACGGGCTTTCGTCGGCGTTCAGCAGCAAGGGTAGGTCGGAAATACCCGGGAAGGACAGTTCGACGACCTTGAACATGATCGCCCGCTCGTCGGGGTGGGGAGTCCAGGAAAAGCCATCATCCCAGTCGAGGCCGTACAGGCGCAGCGAGAGAGCGAGCAACAAGACTATGGAGAGCCCCCAGAGCGCGGTCCGGCTACTCAGGTCGCGCCCTTCAGACCGCGCCACGCTATCGTCAGCGGGATTACGCACTCTCAGCCTTCGCTGAACAGCGCGTCAACCTCATGGCGATAGGGCATCGCCTCCTGAGCGCCCCTCTTGGTGACGGCGAGCGCGCCCGCCGCGGAAGCGTACTTGATGGCCGAGGGCAGCGACAGCCCTTCGGCGAGCGCGACTCCGAGGCCCGCGCTGAAGGCGTCGCCCGCCGCAACGGTGTCCAATACCTGTACATCGAACGGCGGCACGAATCCCTCATCATCCCGGGTTGCGTAGTAAGAGCCTGCCTCGGCCATAGTCAGAACACAGGCTGAGACACCCTCGTCCACAAGCCGGCGGGAGGCGCGTCCGGCGGAGTCCAGATCGGTCACGACTATTCCGGTCAGGTACTCAGCTTCCGACTGGTTGGGCGTGAGAGCGTCGCAGAGCGCATAGGCATCGTGGCCCATGTCCAGAGCGGGCGCCGGGTCCCAGACGACGCGGACTCCCCGATCCCTGGATATTCTGGCGGCCTGGGTCGCTACTTCAAGCGGCGTTTCAAGCTGGAGCAGCAAAACATCGGCCCCGTCAAGCGCGGATTCGACAGCGCTGACCTGCTCATGGTCACTCGCCAAGTTCGCGCCGTAGATCGCTACTATGTAGTTCTCTTTCCGCCCGTCCAGCAGGATCATAGCAATTCCGGAGGAATTGTGAGGGTCAAGGGCAACTCCGGAGACGTCTATCCCCTCGCGGCGCATTCCGTCCAGAAGCGCGGGGCCGAACTCGTCTTGTCCGACGCGGCCCACCATCCTCACCTCCGCTCCAAGCCGGGCGGCGGCTACGGCCTGATTCGCGCCCTTTCCGCCGGGCGCGGTGTGAAAGGACTGGCCGAACACGGTCTCGCCCGGAGCGGGCATTCGCTCAGTCGCGCCGACGAGGTCCATGTTGATACCACCCAGAACGACTATCACCGGCTTGCCAGAGGCGTTCATCCTATGAGGCCCTTCTCAAGTAAGTCATTCAGAACCTGGGCTACACCGTCCTCTTCCATCGGGGGCGCCACGACATCCGCGATCTCCAGGACTTCATCGACAGCGTCTCCTACCGCGACCGACATTCCGGCCCACTCGAGCATTTGGACGTCGTTGTAGCCGTTTCCGAAGGCGATTGTCCGATCTGTACCGATCCCGAGATACTCACAAAGCCAGTCCAAAGCCTTGTCTTTGCCGCCATTTGGATTGAGAATCTCACAAAAGTACGGAAGAGACCTAGTTACGTACATGTCGCCATCGAAGCGGTTATTGAGCGACCGTTCCAGTCGCTCAATGACTTCCTCCTCGCCGTGGGCCACAATCCGCGACATTGATCTGGACGTGAATTCATCTGAATCAACGACTCGCACTCCCACGCCGGTTCTTTCGCCATAGGCTCGCGCCCAGTCGGTCAACTCAGTCACGAAGATTTCATCGCCGAGATAGCCTGCCGCCTGAATGCCGCTCCACTCCCTCAGCGCATCGAGGACGGCCGATGTCATGTCGTAAGTGAGTGGCACGTGCCACAGCACTTCGCCGGTGCGCGGGTCGGCGACATGCGCTCCCTGGAAGGTGACTATGGGGACAGTGAGATTCACATCAGAGGCCGCGCTCGCGCCGCTCTTGTACGACCTACCGGTGGCGATAGTGACAATCGCCCCCTCGTCCTTGACACTCTGAATAGCGCGCCTAGTGCGTTCGGAAGTCGGGCGGTCGTGGCTGCGTATCGTGCCGTCCACGTCCAGCGCTATGAGTTTGTATCCCAAGTTTGCCGTCCCGTTGATTGAATGGAATTGTGGTAACATCCGTTTGGTAAATCGGCCCTAATGACGGAGGATAGTCCTCGAAATGTTTCGATTCAACCCAAGGAGACTGCTCTGGACGGTCATCATCCCATTAGTCGTCATTACCCTTGTATTGGCATTCAGAGGAAGCGCCTGAGACATTCTATACCAGTTGGCAGACAGAATTGAATTGAAGCGGGAGAAATGAAGTGGATACCAAGATCCGCGTACTTGTGACAGGAGCCGCCGGACAGATAGGCGGCATCATCAGAGACAAGTTGGGATACAGGTACGACCTCGTCGGACTGGACAGGGTTGATTGCGGCTGGCCGAATTCCCGTGTGGCAGACATATCGGACTTCGACGCGATCAGGCCTGCATTCGAAGGCGTGGAGACAGTCGTCCATCTCGGAGCAGATCCTAGTCCGATGGCGTCGTGGGAGTCCACGCTGAACAACAACATCATTGGGACCCGGAACGTGTACGAATCGGCGAGACAGGCGGGCGCGAGGAGGGTGATACTGGCCAGCACGAACCACGTGATTGGATACTATCCTCTGAAGGATGACCCGTACAAAGCGATTTACGAGGGCAGGCTGTCGGAGGCGCGGCGTCCGTTCAGGATGCTGGATCACAGGGATATGAGGCCGGACAGCTTCTACGGGGTAAGCAAGGCGTTCGGGGAGGTACTGGGCAGTTTCTATCACGATGAATACGGGCTGTCGGTGATCTGTCTGAGAATAGGCTGGGTTATGACCCCGGACGATCCTACCTTCCATCCTGCCGCGCTTTCCCTCTGGATGAGCCACCGCGACACCGCTCAGCTTGTTCAGAAGGCGGTGGAAGCTCCGAAATCGGTGGGATTCGCGATAGTGCATGGGATGTCCGACAACGATTTGAAGATCTGGGACATAAGCGACGGGGAGCGGCTGATCGGCTACAAGCCTGAGGATGGCGCGGGTGAGGAGTGGACGCCGCGTGAAGGGCAGACCGACTTCATGGGGCGATAGCGGAGCGGCGAAAGATGACAAGTCCGGGAGACGAATTGCGCCGACTGATGTCGGGGGATGGCGCGATACCGGTGGCCGGGGTGTTCAACCCACTATCAGCGCTGATTGCTGAGCAGGTAGGATTCCGGGCGTTGTACTTCTCGGGGGCGGCCTTTTCAGCTAGTCTTGGGATACCGGATATTGGGCTGTTCACGCTGGACGAGCTAACGACTGCTGTGCGGTGGGTAAGGAGGGCCACTACCCTGCCCCTGATTGTGGACGCCGACACTGGATTCGGAGAGGCGGTCAACGTTTACAGGACGGTGAAGGACCTGGAGGCAGCGGGAGCGGCGGCTATTCAGGTAGAAGACCAGGTGATGCCGAAGCGATGCGGACATCTGGACGGGAAGCAGATAGTTTCGGCCGAAGAGTTCGTCGTCAAGATAAGGGCGGCTACGGAGGCGAGACGATCATCCCTAATCATTGCGCGGACGGACTCGAAGGCGGTGTATGGGATGGATGAGGCGGTTCGACGGGGGAGAACATACCTGGAGGCGGGCGCGGACATCATCTTCCCGGAGGCGCTGGAGTCGGAGGACGAATTCGGGGAGTATGCGCGCCTGATTGACGCTCCCCTGCTGGCGAATATGACCGAGTTCGGCAGGACGCCGTACCTGACCGTCGAGAAGTTCGGGGAACTTGGCTACAAGTTGGTCATCTTTCCGGTGACCGCGCTGAGGGTTGCAGCCAAAGCGATGGAAGGCGCGCTGTCCGAGACGCTTTCGCTCGGAACACAGCGCAGCCTGCTGAGCGATATGCAGACTCGGGCCGAGCTTTATGAACTCATCTGCTATTCGGACTATGAGCGGATGGATAGCGCTTTCCAGGGAGAAGAGTAGTCCGGGGCGCTGGTATCTTGTAATGCGCGGATGCGCTTAAGGATCATTTTTCGGCAATTACGACAAAGTGGCTTGCCATGCCCAGAAGGGTCCTTTCGGTCTCAACCCGGCGAATCAGACTCAGAAGTTGCTCCCTCCTGTCTGGATCCGACAGACGCTCGTCGAGTTCGATGGCGTATTCACCCGGACCCTGCACAGAAAGGAGGGCCTTTTGGCGGAATCCGGCCTCAGCTATCTCGGATTCCAATTCCTCGGGGAGATGGAGAAACGCAGTCGTGAAGTATCCATCGGGCGTGCTAGTCCCAGGCAGGTGTTGCCCGTCGGTCAGGTCCCCATCCAGTATCAGGATGTAGGCCGGATCGTCTATATAGCCGCTAACCAGTCCGTCAATCAGGGAGGCGAAGCGGTTGACCGCGGTGGCGATCAGAACGCCGCCCGTCCTCAGCACGCGGCGCGCTTCACGCAGCGCCAGGACTCTGTCCGTGCGGGATGGCAAATGGTAGAGAGGGCCCATAAGCAATACCACGTCGGCGTCGGCGTCAGTGACATCCAGCGAGCGGGCGTCTCCGAGTGAAGCGCTCGCCAGCGGGTGATCGGGCTGGGCCGCGGATGCCGACCGTGTCTGCTCAACGTGTTTGGGAACGGGGTCTATGTGATGTACTTCATAGCCGAGGCGAGCCATCCAGCAAGAATACCGCCCGGGGCCACCACCCACGTCGAGAACTATGCCCGGCGGTGGCTCTATGAATCGCTGAATGATTTCTTTGAGTCGCAGGAATTCAAGCAGTCCAGATCCTTTCATGAGGCGACTGCGCTCATCATAGACTTGGTAGTAGTCCACCACTTCGTTCTCGACGGTTTTCGGGACCTGTTCAGGCATATCGTCCCCTATGACACTGCCCTACCGCGGCCAACTTGCAGCGCCTAGCCCGCCGCATACCTGGCCAGTCTATCTTCGTCGAACTGTACGCCGAGGCCCGGGGACTGTGGCAGGACTATCATGCCGTCCTCGATTAGCGGCTCAGTGGTGAAGAGGTCAAATGTCCAGGGCATGTGCTCGACGTAGATGCCGTTGGGCGCGGCGGCGATGGCGTGAGCGAGGACCTCGGTGGCGAGGTGGCTGACGACAGGCAGGTTGTATATCTCGGCCATGTGCGCGACTTTCATGAAGCCTGTCAGTCCGCCTACACGGAGCAGGTCAACCATTACGATGTCGAGTGAGCGGTTTTCGAGCATATGGCGGAACGGGACGGTGCCGTAGTGGTACTCGCCGGTGGCGATTGGCGTGTCGAGGGCGTCGGCGATGCGGGCGTATCCGGCGTAGTCCTGGTAGTGAACGGGGTCTTCCAGCCAGTAGAGGTTATAGTCCGACATCTGACGCCCGATTCTGAGGGTGGTATTGATGTCCCAGCCCTGGTTTATGTCCACCATGAGGGCGATGTCGTCGCCGATAGCCTCGCGCATAACGCGCATCCGCTCGATTTCCTCGGCGTCGGAGTCCTCGCCGCCCATCCTGAATTTCATGGCTCTGAAGCCGCTTTCGATGATCTCGGGGCCCGTTTTGGCGAGCATATCCAGGTCGTAGGTGCGCCAGAGGTGTCCGCTGGCGTAGGCGGGAACGCGGTCGGCGAATCCGCCTAGCAGCCTGTAAACGGGCTGTCCGAGCGCCTTACCGCGTATGTCCCAGAGGGCGACGTCTATGGCGGACACGGCCCTGGTGACGAGACCCGAGGGGGAACCACCACCGCCAAGCGCAAGCAGTTTCGAGCCGATGGCCTCAATCATCATGGGGTCTGAGCCAATTGACTGTTCAGTGAGGCCGTCCAATGCCTCCTTGAGCGCCTTCATCATCAGCGCGGAGGTGAAGCCGGCGTAGCCGATCCCCTCGATGCCGTCGTCGGTACGCAACTTGAGCGTTACGAACATAGCGGAGGCGCCGAGAGGGCCTGATTCTCTAGGCAGTTCGACGATTTGGGTCTCGAATCCGGTTATCTTCATTTCTAGCCCCCGCGGATATAGTAAGTCGCGTCAAGATTCCCACCAATGGCAACAGGGACATTCTGAACGACAGAAATCTCGATGAACAATTCGGGGACGACAGATTCTGGAATTGGCATCCCATACTCTTTCTCCCATAACTCGGGAGACGAGGGTTCAGGGATAGACACACCTTCTTCCGCCAACACCTCAACGTGAAGTTTAACTGCCTCGACAATTAATTCCGTGGTTTCTTCGACAGTGTCGCCCGTCGCCACACAGCCGGGCAGATCGGGGAGGCCAGCCGCATATCCGTTACCTGTCTCTTCAATCACAACCTCATACCTAGCCATTGCCATTTACCTCAATCCAGCCTGTTTCAAAATGCTGACCTCCAACCAACGGGGCAAATTCTTGCTGCCCCTGCCCGAAATGGTAACTGTTCCACGTTTGGATCTATGCTTGTACTGGCGGTGTCTACCTCGTGTCCTTACATGATAGCACCCGTCCTGT
>JAAXHY010000126.1 GCA_012270665.1 Dehalococcoidia bacterium | reverse complement strand
GAATGCCGCGCGGGGGGTTGAACCTGCGATTGATGTCCGTGACAACGCGAGGGGCGTACTTTGCCGCGGCCAGGGTTATTCCTATGTGTCCGGCGAACAGCATGATCGTATCCGGTGAAACTTTCGGCAGGGTTGCCCACTTATACGCGCTATGCTACATTCGCATTGCTCTGCGGACAGTACACGAGAACATTTTTGGAGTGAAAAGATGCCAGGATCATATTCCGTTACCTTCGATTATAACGTACCCATTCTGATGAGGGACGGAATTACCACCTACGCCGATATTTTCAGGCCGCAGGTGGAGGGGGCGGTTCCCGCGCTGTTGCAGAGGACGCCCTATGATAAGTCGTCTCCAGCCAGCAGGACGGGAACCCTGGACGCGATTCGGGCCGCGAGTCACGGGTATGCGGTTGTCATTCAGGACGTGAGAGGCAGGTACTTGTCAGAGGGTGAATTCTACACCTTCTTCAACGAGATAAACGACGGTCACGACACGGTGGAATGGATAGCCTCTCAGCCCTGGTGCAGCGGGAAGGTTGGGATGTTCGGTGTATCGTATGTCGGCGCGACCCAATGGCTGGCCGCAAAGTCCGGCGCGCCGTCGCTGGCAGGTATCGCGCCCGGAGTCACGGCTTCCAACTACCAGGAAGGCTGGGCGTGGCAGGGAGGGGCGTTCGAGCTCGGATTCAACCTGTCTTGGGGGATAGGTTCGTTGGGCGCGGCCAACTGGGCGAACTTGTCTCAGAGGCTCCACCTGCATGAAGACGATTTTGAATCATTGCTGGCCGCGAAGGATGACCTGACAGAGTGGTTCCAATATCTTCCGATGAGGGATATGCCTCAGCTTAGGGATGTCGCGCCGTACTACTACGACTGGCTGGACCATCCCGAATATGACGACTACTGGAAGCAGGTCTCCATCGAGGAATCTCACGCCGACATTGCGATACCGGCGTATAACTTCGGCGGCTGGTACGACATATTCCTGGGTGGAACTATCAGGAACTACGAGCGGATGAAGAAGATGGGGGCTACGGACATCGCGCGCAGTGGACAGCGGCTGACGCTTGGCCCCTGGATTCATGGCGGATCGCCGCCTTCGGTTTCAGGAGAATACAACTTCGGCACGCGCGCGGCCGGCGCGGCCATTGACCTGATGGGAGAAATACTTAGATTCTATGACTACGTAACTCTGGGTGAGGACAACGGCTTCGCGGACGACCAGCCGGTGCGCGTCTTCGTAATGGGCGAGAACGTCTGGCGATACGAGGACGACTGGCCTCTTTCGCGCGCGGTAGATACGGACTTCTACTTGCACAGCAGCGGCAAGGCGAACTCGCTCAACGGCGACGGCGCTCTGAGCCTCGAGCAGCCGGGCGACGAGCCCCCGGACGCCTACGTTTACAACCCCATAAATCCCGTGCCTACCGTGGGCGGCGGTCTCTGCTGCGACCCCGCGTTCATGGCAAACGGAGCCTTCGACCAGCGCTGGGTCGAGGGTAGAGACGACGTGCTTGTATATTCGACGCCGCCTTTGTCGGAGGACACGGAGGTCACCGGATGGGTGAAGGTCACTCTGTTCGCCTCAAGCAACGCAGTTGACACGGACTTCACGGCCAAGCTAGTTGACGTGGAGCCGTCGGGTTATGCGAGGAACCTGACGGATGGGATCGTGAGGGCGCGTTACAGGAATCCGCGCCAGCCTGCGTCGCTAATACAGATAGGGGCAATAAACGAGTACGAGATAGATCTGTGGGCGACGTCGAACCTCTTCAAGAAGGGGCACCGAATCCGGGTAGAAATATCCAGCTCCAACTTCCCCAGGTTCGACCGGAACATGAACACCGGCGAACAGATCGGTTCGGATATGACCTTCATTCCGGCTCTCCAGACGGTGTATCACACGGCGGAATATCCGTCGCGCATCACGCTGCCCGTAGTTCCTCGATAGGAGCCTCTAGGCGAGGAAGTCGCTCACCGTCTTGGCGAACTCTCCGGGATGCTCATGCGGGAACATGTGGCCGGAGTTGGGCATCGTGACCGAGTTGGAGCCAACGACCTGCGAGGTGAGTATGTCGGCGTAGGACGCGGGAACTATCTGATCGCTGTCGCCTACTATGACCAGCGTTGGGTTCTTTATGCGGCGGGCGCGTCGGATGAGGCCCTTGTCGGGTATCGGCCACAGGAATTTGCCGACTGCGTTGAGCGACTGTACGCGGTGAATTATCTGCCAACCGAGTTCCTCGTCGTCCTCTGGCTTAGGGTAGAGACTGAGCGCGATGTCCGATTCTGCGTCGGCGAACAGCGCCTGTCGCATCTCCGTGATGGGCGTGGTGTTGTAGTCTCGTCCGGGGTTATCATCCTGCCAGAGTCCGGCGGGGGCGGCGAGAACGATTTTCCCGACATTGCACGAGCAGATGACGGCCATCTCCGCAGCGACCATCGCGCCTGAGTAGTGCCCTACCACGTGAGGGCTTTCGAGTCCGAGCGCCTCGATAAGATCGTCGTGATAGAGGGTGAGTTCGAGCAGATCTTCGATGTGGTCTATTCCACTGTCGCCCTCGAACCCGGGGTGAAGAGGAGCATAGACCGAGAAGTTCTCGGAGAGGATGTCCAGGAATTTGGGCCAGCC
This sequence comes from Dehalococcoidia bacterium, assembly GCA_012270665.1. Next base: position 736 of record JAAXHY010000126.1, on the reverse strand, counting down.
GTCGTATCCGAAAGCGCCGTGAAGGTACAGCAGCGGGTGTCCTTCGCCCGCTTTCAGGTACTTCGTCGTAATTGGTCCGACCTGGACGGTCAGCTGTTCCGGAGTTTTGGTCATTTCGCTTTCCTGTGTAATTGCGGAGAGGGTGGTTCCGTTCGTAAATGAAGAGCAGGGGCGGTCAAATTGACTTGCCCCATGCTTACGACTCTCGTTATCAGCCTACGGGCGCGGGTTCGGCCCTTTCGGACTCGTCGGCGGGCTGGGGCCACCAACGGTCCTCGTACTCGTCCCACATGTCCTCCAGGTATGGCTTGACCTGTGTGGCGAACAACTCGGTGTTCTTCATGGTCAGGTCCTTGGGCATGGAGCCAATCTGCAAGAGGGTCATGAGGTGGCCGACCCGAAGGCCCTCTACCGCATTGCGGAGCTGCTCGATAACGGTCTTGGGGCTGCCCGCTATGACGTAGCCCTGCTCCACGTAGTCCTCCCAGGTCAGATGCTGCCTGAATCTGCTGGCGGCGGCGCCGACCTGCTGAACCGCGCCCGACTTGATCGTGCGGATAGTGCGGTAGCCCGGGGCCTCGGCGAATCCCTCATAGACGTGGAGGCACTTCTGGTAGAAGTAATCAACGTGCTCAGCGTAGACTTCCTTGGCATTCTCGTCCGTAAAGGCTACGCCCCCAAGCTGGGGGAAGCCCGCGCGGTATGGGTTGTCGTCTATGCCGAGCCGCTCCATCTC
>JAAXHY010000129.1 GCA_012270665.1 Dehalococcoidia bacterium | reverse complement strand
CCGAAGCCGTGCACCATCTGATGGGCCGCGACCCCACGTCAGAGTAGCTCGAATGGCGAGAGAAATCAGGGAGTCAGTTCGCCCATCTCGTACATTATAGCGGTGACGAGCGCAATGGCCGCCGTCTCGGAACGCAGGACTCTTTTGCCCAGCCCAATTGACTCTACATCGCGCTCCCGCGCCAATCTGACTTCATCTGAATCGAATCCTCCCTCCGGCCCGACGAAAATGGACACGTTGCCTGAAACGGCTGTCTCGTCTCGCCAATGTTCAAGTGTGGACTTAAGCGAACGGCGCGTCTCGTCCTCCCATGCGATAAGAGATGGTCGAGGCGCGGACTGTACAGCTTGCTGAAGGGATTGCGGACGGTCCAGGATTGGGAGCTTTGACCGGCCCGACTGCTCTGCCGCCTCACGGATGATGCGTTGCCAGCGTTCATGCCGTCTGTCGGAAACTTCCATGTATCTGCGTATAGTCCTTCGGGTGACGACCGGGACGAAATGGGAGACCCCAAGCTCGGTACACTTTTGCAGCGCCCATTCGAACCTCTCCGGTCTTATCATGGCCTGGTAAAGAGACAGGCGAACAGCGGGTTCTCCGTACCCTATGCGCCTGCCCGTTATGCGGCCTTCGGTTCGAGTGGGCGCTATGGCGGAGAGGGAGACCGCATACTCCCATCCGGTGTCGTCCAGTACGACGACCTCATCACCTTGAGACATGCGAAGGACGCGGCTTATCTGTCGGGACAGGTCTGGTGGAAAGGACACGGCATTGCCGCTGATGTCGGATGGGCTGACGAAGAAGCGGTGCATTGCGCTTCGGGCGGACTTCAGGAACGCTCGGGCGTCCAGATGAGCGACTGCTCGGGCTGCTCGCTCTCTGAGGCAGGTTCGGGCTGTTGTCCCGGCACCCACAGGCCGGATTGGACGTCAACGCCACCGCGCTGCTGAAGTTCGGGGGTCCATATCGCGGAGTCGGGCGTCTCTTCCGGCTGCTCCATTCGAAGGAGTTCTGCCACTTCTTCGGGAACGTCGCCGCGCGGCAGGTAATAGAAGTTGCCGAGACCTACCGTCTCTATCAGCCTTCGAATGATGCCCACCTGGTTATCGTCCGGCGCGGGTATGTAGAGAGGTCTGCCCTGGTACCCGAAGTCTATCGAACCGCCGCTCGGCATTTTACCGGCCGGGTCGAGAATGCGACTTGCCTCCCGGAAGTTGCGGTGCGGATCGAATCCAAGTCCCTCGGCGTACTCTACCGCTCCCCAGATGATCTCATGGGCGAGGCTCGCTTCGATGTCGAGAGGAGGCGTCCCGGAGTATAGGCGCGGTATTACTTCGTTGAAGAATGTCTCTCTGTTGACGTCGGATGCGTAGGATGTATCTTTGACGCCGGCGCAGAAGTAGTCGACGATGTACTCGCCGAACATTATGTTGTCATTGGGCTGAATCCGGGCGAACAGGACTCGCGCGACGCCCTGATCCTGCCATTCGCGCTGCACCCACGCGCCCTCGACAGGCATCCGGCGCGCCATTCTAAGCAGTCTGCGTGGATTTATGCCCACCGGCTGCCGCGACTGTTTGCGCGCTAGTTGACGCTTTCTCTTCGTTCTCTTTTGGAGCGCGCGCTGTTGTTTCTTGTGCTGACTTCGCAGTTTCTTGGGCAATTTACGACCACTTCCTGTACAGCATCCATACGTTTCCGGATCGCATAACCGCTACTGTCGCCCTGTCTTGCAAATGGATATCCCCACCCCGCTCCTATCTATATTCATCGTACTCATAAGGGTCATACTCGTAAGGAAAATCTTCGTGGCCTTCTACCAGAAAGTTGAAGTCACCCGTCTGAGCTACGCCTTCCAGAAGGAAAATCATCCTCGGGTTTCTTTCTATGAAGCCCATTAGCAGATTTCTCAGTTCATCCGCTTTCAGAGAGGCCAGTGTCTCTTCCAGAGAGGTGGTAGTCTTCAACTCATTTGGTCCGCGGGCATATGTGAGAAAAGCCGCAACTATATGTTTGCAATAGCCGCCCCAATCGTATGGACAACTGCAAGAGGCGGTTTTTGGACGCTCTTCTTCAAGCCTGACGCACACCCTATATGGACTATATCCACTCCCTCGAACGGACGCGAACAGGTGAGGACCCGCTATTACCGCATCGAGTACCGCGCCCCTGCGATAGTAGTCTTCGCCACGTTCCAAGGATGCATCGGATACGTAGTCCTTTATGACTGTTTCGTCGAGCATTTGAGGACACCGATTCTGGAACATCAGACCGATGCTATCAGCGCAACCCAATCGCCGTCAACGAGCTTCTCTTCGATGGTCGCGCCCGCTGATTCCAATGCATCGGCGGCCGCCCGGAGATGCTTCTCGATGATGCCAGACGCGATGATCCTGCCGCCCGGCGC
>JAAXHY010000336.1 GCA_012270665.1 Dehalococcoidia bacterium | reverse complement strand
CAATCCCTATGGGATTGACTACGATACGGCCCGGAACGAGAAGCTCGACATCATTCATCTGCGTATTCCCGGACTCTCCCAAGGCGGGAACGTAACCGCGAGCGAACTCATCGTATCCGCGGCCACGGGTGTGTACGCTGATCGAAGCGCGGACGGCTCGCAGGGCGCGAGCTTCATAGCCTTGCCATACGCGAGCGTCTTCGGAGCTATGGTGGCCGCCCCGGCGATAACCGCCGCCCTGTTCCACCGTGAGAGGAACGGCGAGGGCCAGTCCGTCGTGGTTCCGCTGTACGATTCGATGTTCACCGCTATGGGATCGGCTATCGTCCGAAGACCGGACGTTCCGGCTGGCCCGGGCGCGCTGTCTCCGGCCATAGGACGCTTCTACCGCTGCGCCGATGACCGCTGGGTGAACCTGAACGCCACCTACGAGCGTTCGCTCAGGCCCATGCTCACCGCGATGGGACATCCCGACTGGTACGACGCGCTCACCGACGAGCGACTGCGCGCCAATATCGAAGAGCGTGAGGAGTGGGCCGCCCGCTTCGCCGGGGTGTGGCTGCAAAAGTCGGCGGCGGAATGGGAAGACATGATGGAAGACGTGGGAGCGCCTCTGACGATGTGCCGCACTCTCCGCGAATGGATGGAGACCGACCACGCATGGCAGTCCGGCGCCGTGGTGGAACTTGACGATCCCGTCTATGGCCCAATGCGCCAGGTCGGAATCCAGGTGCGCCTCGAAGACACGCCCGGCGCGATACGCGGCGCGGCTCCCGCGCTTGGACCGTCCATCATATATCCAGACGAACGAGAAAGGTAAGAACCATGCCCGGAGCCTTGGAAGGAATACGAGTCCTTGACCTCTGCGTCATCCTTGCGGGGCCGACCTGTGGCAGAACGTTGTCCGAATACGGCGCCGACGTCATCAAGGTCGACCCGGAACACCGCGTCCCCGGCCTGACTCCCTGGCTCGACGTGGGACGCGGTAAGCGCAGCATCTGCCTGAACATCACCAAGGACACGGGCCTCGAAGCGTTCTATCGTCTGGCCAACACTTCCGACGTCCTCCTGCAAGGATTCCGAAAAGGCGTTGCCGAGCGTCTGGGCATAGGTTACGAGCAGATTAGCGAGCGCAATCCTGGCATCATCTATGCGTCCATCAACGCCTTCGGGCAGGAAGGGGACTGGGCCATGCGTCCGGGATTCGACCAGAACGCCCAGGCCGCTACCGGAATGCAGCTTCGCAACGGTGGCGGCGGACAGCCCGGCCCTCCCCCTTACACGCTCAACGACTACGGCACCGGGATCATGGCCGCTTACGGCGTGACGCTCGCCCTGATCGAACGCGAGCGCACCGGCAGAGGACAGAAGATAGACACCTCGCTGGCCTACACCGCTTCCACATTCTCGTCCGCCTACATGGTGGATTATGAGGGATATGAACCCGACGAAGTCAGCGGCCCAGAGGCCAAGGGCTTCGACTCGCTTAATAGGCTGTACCGGACCGCCGACGGCTGGCTCGCGCTGTCAGTAAACAACGATGGCGAAAGGGAGAAATTTAGCGCGCTGGAACCATTCAGCGGACTGAGTTGTCTGTCCGATGATTCCGGCCTGGAATCCATCTTCGCGTCGCGCGCCACCGAAGACTGGATGAAGATTCTGGGCCGGGCCGGAGTAGCCGCAACCGCCAACCGCACTCTGGACGACGTTAGAGCCGAAGCGGGCAAGGAAGAGCGCGACCTCATCGTTACCGAGCATCACCCCTTCTTCGGCAGCGTGGAACATGGCATTGCCGCGCCGCAGATGGGAGCGACACCGGTAAGGACGGGAACATCGCCCGTGTTCGGCGGCGACACCGTTGAAGTGCTCACCGAAATCGGCTACTCGGACGATGAGATAGAGGCCATGCGCGCCGACGGGGTAATTCCCAGTGCGGACGGTCTGCCGCTCCGCTGAGTGAACTGTACGGAAGTCAGATTACGCCCTCCGCCCGGAGTCGCGCTATCTCCTCGTCATCCAGCCCTAGGTCCCCGCTGTAAACAGACTCATTATGCTCTCCGAGCAGCGGACTTCTGAACGTTCGCCATGGGGTCTTGTTGAAGACGTACGGCCGACCCGCGTATGTGTACGTCTCACCCAGTTCGGGGTGCTCCACTTCGGCGAAGAAGCCCCTGTCCTCGACAAAGTGCGGATCGTCCAGATTCTCGTCCGGCGACCGAATTATCCCCCAAGGAAATTTGCGCCGCTGCGCGCCCCTGTAGATCTCCTCCGCCGTGTGCGAGGCAATGAACCTCTTCACCACCTCGAAGGCGTGTTCCACCTCGTAGCCTGTTCGCGCCCGCATGGTCGCCATGTCCAGGTACTTATCGTCGGTCAGGTCCTCGGCCATGCCCTCGGAGTCCATCCACGCCACGAGCAACTTCCATTGGTTGAGACTCGTAAACACCGCGAACACGTTTATGAACTTGTCGTCCGCCGTTGGGCAGAGTGTCTTGGGCGTGGGCTGCGCGCCGTGATGCCTGCCGGTCTGCCGGCGTACTACGTCTCCGCCGTAGATATACAGCGGCATGGCCGCCTCGGTAGTACAGGAGCAGGCTTCGTGGATGGAAGCGTCCACGTACTGCCCTTCTCCGGTCATGTCCCGCCAATTCAGCGCCATGAGAGTCCCGATAGTGGCGTAGTGAGACGCCGTAATATACCCGTGTCCGCCGCTAGGACGGATTGGCGGCGAACCGGGCAGGTCGTCGTAGCCGCAGCTGTGCATGATCCCGCCCATGGCCATCGCCACCAGGTCCGACGTCTTGTAGTCGCGGTACGGGCCGTCCTGTCCGAACCCGGTCAGCGAAGTCATCACCAGCGCGGGGTTGATAGCGCTCAGTTCCGAGTACCCGAGTCCGAGAGATTCGAGATAGCCGGGATCGTAGCTCTCCAGCAGAACGTCGGCTTTCTCGACCAGTTTCCTAAGCAACTCACCGCCTCTAGCAGAGGCGATATCGAGAGTAATCCCCTCCTTCGCCGTGTTGAACGCCCAGAAATACAGACTGCCGTTCTTATCGGGAGCGTCACCGCGAAACGGCCCGACAGTCCGCGCGTTGTCCCCTTCAGGCGGCTCGATCTTGATGACCCGCGCGCCCATCTCCCCAAGCAACTTGCCGATAAGCTGCCCCTTCTCATCGCACAGATCGAGTATAGTAATCTCCGAGAGGGCAGCATTAGTTGATGTGGTCATTGGGGTCGTCGTGCCTCTTATCATGCTCTGGTTACATTACTGGGTTGCCAGAGTTTAGTCTGATTTACTTGGGGGCGGGCGGCAAACTCAAGCGAGGAGGCTATTTCTTTGGAGATAGGCAACTTCTCTAAAGATCTAGGTTCTACTTTGATTGCTCCTCCGCCATAGGATTTTCCGACTAGCGACAGATTGGCGATAGTTTGAGAATGTTGGAGAGATTGCCAGAGCAGTTCTAAGAATTTCTGATCATCCCTGTAGGGATAGACGCACAAAAAGCCGGTTAGTGGCACCACTCCGGCCCGGTTGCGTATGAATCGAGTGTTGCGGCGGCCGAGGTAGGCGAAAAGTATGGGAGGAGGAGTGCGTGTTTCCATCTTGTACCAAGGTCGTCTGGTAGCGATGAGAGATTTCTCGTGGATACCCATACTTTCTCCGTAGTCCAGATATTCCCGGACGCCGGACGGGAAATGTTCCCTTGATAGTTCGTTAGGCGAAAAAAGTAGTGTGGGCCTGCCTTTCATATCCAGATATTCAAGTGTCTCGCTGGTTACTTCATCGCCGGGTACATCCCGAGTTCTTCCAACAGCTGGAATCAGATACTCGCTGGATATCCTTAGCTTCTCTGCTCTCTCGCGAGTCAGGAAGAAGAACTCATTGCATCCCGTAGCGATTCCCCGCATCACCTTGGCCATGTCGCCTAGAGTCAGGGTAGTTGAATCCTTCTTCATGGGGGGTCTTGAAAGACCGGTACTTAGTCCTTCAAGTAAATCTCTCTGGTGAATTTCGATGTCTTCGCCGTCGGCGCCTCTAAAACCTGAAACAGTCCATCTTTTTAAGGCGCTGGTCGGGCCTAGAGCGCACCTGGCCCAGAAGAAGTCCTGTCTAGGTGGATTATTGGAAATCATGAAAATGATTGGATTGGTATCAATCTTCGGGAATGGAGACGAGCCCGGGGCGAATGTAATTACGGCGTCGAGCCTGTATTTATTGGCGATCCAATTCCAAAGAGTGGCCGAGAATACGCCCTCGCAAGTGTCCGCTGGCATGATGAACGCAAGACGTCCCTGGCTGGCCAATAGACTCAGAGCGCGAATCAGGAAGTAGATATGTAGTCCCGCGCGTCCGTCTAGTGTCACACCGATGGTACTAGCGCTTATGCGTCTGAGCTCCTCTTTGATGGCAGTGGACAGGCGGTGGTGCCGAATATAAGGTGGATTGGCGACTATAGCCTTGAATGGGCCTTTGGGTGGATTAAGAATAAAGTCGGTTAACTCGACATGGGCGAGGTCATCCGTCGACAGTCCGTTGTAGAGCGCTTTCTCCAGCTCTCGCGGATCGAGTTCGGCGCCTAGAAACTTAATTTCACTGTGGGATCCTGCCGCTATGCTCTTGGCGGCGCGGATGAACGCCCCCGCTCCCACGGCCGGGTCGAAAATATGGCCAGGGTCATTCTGCGCGACATATCCAACCATGGCCTCCGCCACCCATTCAGGCGTCCAAAATTGACCCTTCTCACGAAGAGCCTCCCGCTCCGGACCACTATTGGGTATTGTCTGCCGCGCTGTCGAAGAACTAAGCGCCATGCTGCTCACTTAGTTCTTCCAATAACTGTATTGTCTCCGCATCGATAGTCATTTTACCGCCCTCGAACCTGACAAAAGGCAAATGATATGCTCAGAAACTGGTCGAACATATCCCAGTTCTGTATGTCTTCGGACTCCCTATCCATCGCCTAGATCACACCCTCCACCATCAACTCCGCTATCTCCTCTGAATCCAGTCCGAGTATTTCGCCATACACATAGTCGGTATGCTCGCCGAAGAGCGGGGAAGCGCGCCGCAGCTCCCAGGGAGAGCGCGACAGGCGCATCGGCTGGGCCTCGAATTTGGCTTTACCGAGTTCGGCGTGTTCGATTTCGGGCAGGAAGTTCCGATGTTTGAGTTGCGGGTCTTCGTCAACCTTTATCCTTGGGGACTGTACCGCGCCCGCTATCACACCAGCAGCTTGCAGCTTGTGGAACACCTCGCGCGGCGTGTGGCGCGAGGTCCAGGTCTCTATCAACTCGTCCAACTCGTCCTGGTTGTCGTATCGCCCGTCGTTGGTATCGAACCTTGGGTCGGATGTCCACTCAGGAGCGCCTATGGCTTCGACGAATGATGCCCATTGTTCGTCATCGAATACAGTAATCGCGCACCACTGGTCTTCGCCCGCGCAACGATAGGTGTTGTGGGGAGCGACACGCGGATGCGGCGAACGATTGCCGGGCGGGTTGCCCTCCCGTCTGAAAGGACGTCCGTTGACCGTCCTGTCCAGCATGGCGGTTCCGGTCAGCGCCATGCCGGACTCGACCTGTGAGAGGTCTATCCACTGTCCCTCGCCAGTGCGGTTGCGGTGGCGCAAAGCCATGACGCAGGCCATCGCGCCGTAGTATCCCGCCGTATGGTCCATGTAGGAGAATCCCCATCCGGCGGGCTCCTCTCCGGGCAGGCCGGACATGTACGTCAGGCCGGAGAGCGCCTGGGCGGTCGGGCCCCAGGTGACGTATTCCTTGTCACGCCCGGAGTGTCCGAACCCGGACAGGCTGAGATAGATGACATCGGGGCGTATGGAACGTTGCGCTTCGTAATCCAGCCCCCAGCGTTCCAGGACTGTCGCGCTGAAGTTCTCGACCACTATGTCCGAGGCGGATATGAGGTTATGGATTATCGCCGTTCCGCGTGGGTGAAGAACGTTAAGGGTAGCGCTGAGCTTGTTGCGGTTGAGGTTGTTGAACATACCGCTCGCGTTAGGGTTTCCGTCTGCCGCATACATTCCGCGAGTGTAGTCCATGGAGTACTCGAACTCGACGCGGATGACCTCGGCGCCAAAGTCGGCCAGGATGCGCGTGCAGGTCGGGCCCGCGACGATCCACGAAAAATCCACTACACGAATGCCTTCCAGGGCGTGCTTGCGCATACGGACTGCTCCCCAAACCTGTTGAATAACTACGGAATCCTATAACCGCGCGCGAGCGTAGTCAACGGGGATGATATACCCGTCGCCCACGACTATGCGACCACACCCTCAGAGCGAAAGACGGCAATCTCCTCGTCAGTGTGTCCCAGTTCTCTAAGTACCTCGTCAGTGTGTTGGCCCAAGATTGGCGCCGGCCTCTGGAACCGGCCCGGCGTCTCGGACAGCTTGATCGGTATCCCAATGTTGCTGGTACGTCCCGCGACGGGATGCTCGGTCTCAACTACCATCTCCCTAGCGCGCACCTGCGGGTCATCATACACCTGCTGGATATCATATATCGGGCCCGCGGGCACGCCCGCGGCATCGAGCGCGTCAAGCCAGTACTCGGAGGACTTCTGCGAGAAGGTATGTTCCAGGGTCGCAATCAATGCGTCCAGATTGTTCATCCTGTCCTTGGGTTCGACGAACCTGGTATCCGAGACCAGTTCGTCGCGCCCAATGGCCACGCACAGCCGTTCCCAGTTGGCCTAGTTCGCGGCCCCGACGTTTACGTACCCGTCAGAAGTCTCGAACGCCTGGTACGGGGCTGTCAGCCGGTGGGCGCTGCCCTTCGGCCCAGGTACAGCGCCGGTTGCGAAGTACATGGCCGACTCCCAGAAAGTGTACGCGATTCCGCCCTCCAGCAACGATGTATCCACGTGCTGCCCTTCCCCAGTCTTGAGGCGGCTGATATATGCGGTCAGAATGCCGATGGCGGCGAACATTCCCGCGTTCAGATCGCACACGGGCACTCCGACCTTGGTCGGCGGACTGTCGGGATGGCCGGTCACGCTCATCAGGCCGCTCATGCCCTGCGTTACGAGGTCGAACCCACCGCGCCGCGCGTAGGGGCCTGTTACGCCGAAGCCGGAGATGGTGCAGTACACCATGGCGGGATTGAGTTCTCGTACCTGCTCGTACCCCAGTCCCATGCGTTCCAGTGAACCGGGGCGAAAGTTCTGGACGAGTACGTCGTACCTTCGCGCCATTTCCATGACTATCTCACGGCCCTCGTCCGACCTGAGATCCACGACGATGCTGCGCTTGTTGCGATTGATTCCTAAAAACGCAGCGGATTCGCCTTCTATAAACGGAGGTCCCATCCGGCGGGTGTCGTCGCCCCCGTTAGGCTTTTCTACTTTCACCACGTCGGCACCCATATCCGCTAGCATCATCGTGCAGTAA
>JAAXHY010000402.1 GCA_012270665.1 Dehalococcoidia bacterium | reverse complement strand
CAAGGCGGTGGAGGAACGTCTTACTGTGGAAACCAAGGCAGTGGAGGAACGTCTTACTATCGAGATGAGAGCCGTTGAGGAGCGTCTGACCAGGCGCATTGACAGAACGGATGACAAGGTTGACACCCTCATAGGGGAGGTTGGCCTGCTAAAGGGAGCGGTACTTGGTATCCCTGTCGAGACCCCTTCAAGAGAGTCCGCTCCAACGAACTAGCAGTCGGTAGCATGTTTATGCTGAAAGAGGCCGGGAAGCCATCGGGCGCCGGCCTCTTTTCAGTACTTGCCGAAGGCGAAATCAAGAGGCCGAAATCTGTACAATAGACCGGAATTCGGATTTCACATCGAGGACAGGAGTAAGACAAATGGATCTCGAACTGCAAGGCAAGACCGCTCTGATCACCGGCGGAAGCAAGGGCATAGGCAAAGCCATCGCCATCGCGCTGGCCGAGGAGGGTGTGGATGTCGCCATCGCCGCCCGCTCCCAGGACACGCTGGACGAAGCGGCCGATGAGATAAGGTCGGCTACCGGACGGAAGGTGGTCGCCATTTCTGCCGACGCCACAAGCTGGGACGATGTTCAGAGAATGGTCGAGACAACGGTATCGGAACTGGGCGGAGTGGACATACTGGTCAACAGCGCGGCGATGGTCGGCGGACAGGTACGCGGCACGATTGACGAGGCTGACGAGAAGGACCTTATAGAAGACCTCGACACCAAGGTCGTGGGCTACTTCAGGAGCATAAAGGCCGTCGTGCCTCATATGCGCGCGAAGAAGTGGGGCCGGGTTATCAGCATCGGCGGTGTGTCGGCGCGCCAGTCCACGATTTACGGCCTTCGCAACGCCGCCGTCGTCCACATGACCAAGACGCTCTCCGACCAACTCGGCCCGGACGGCATTACGCTGAACGTCGTTCACCCCGGCCTTACTCTCACCGACACGATCAACGAGCGCCTGGACAACCAGGCTGCGCAGCAGGGCGTGTCACGCGAAGAGGTCAATGCCCAGGTTGGACAGAACGTCGCCATACGCAGGCCAATCAATCCCGAGGAGCTTGCGTGGCTCACAGCGTACCTGGCTTCCCCCAAGGCGGAGTGCGTCACCGGAGAGGTGATAGCCGCCGGTGGTGGAGCCGTGGGAGCGGTGCACCAGTAGGACCGTCGTCACATCACGTTGACACCTGAATCTTCGCGGCCCCTGTCCCCGACCAAACCCGTCGGTGCAGGGGCCGCCATCCGTTTGACAATCCTTTAAGCCGTGTGCGAATATGCGTTCTGAATCGTGAATTAGATATTAGCGATTGCGCTATTTTCGTCCAATTGAGAAGGCGCGTCAGGTCCGCCAATCGGTTCACCATTGTGCGTGAATGTGGCTCCTGATTCAGGTAGCGCCGCGATCAGACGCCGATGTAGCTTCATTAGCAAGCGGATCTGCTTCGCTCGGATGTGTAAGGGGAAATGAACGGATGCAGGTTGCAATTTCACCGAACTGCGGAAGTGTTCAGGCAAGACGGGAACTCGAGAAACGCTTCGAAGAGCGTGTAGCCGTTAATACCCATCTGTCGCGCAAGATGGTGTCATACCAGGGGAACCGTCGTGTCCCTGGCTTTCGCTGGATGAAGTACAAGGAGGGATTCTCCGAAGAACTAGTGGAGCGTCTTCTTGATGAGTTCCGGCCAACGGCGGTTCTTGACCCCTTCGCCGGCATTGGTACGACTCCCCTGATTGCCGCGGGAAGGGGCTTGAATGCGACAGGCATCGAAATTATGCCAGTCGGCGTACTGGTGGGCAAAGGAATCGCCCAAGCCGCGAACGGAGTCGCGCGGGAAGCCCTTGAAAAGTCAGGCGGAGAACTGCTTGACGCAGTGAAGGCCAAAGGAGACGTCCCAAGCGAGTATGCGTTCCGTCACGTGAGGATCACCGAATCGGCATTCCCCCAAGAGACAGAAGCCGCAATCGCAAGGGCGCGATGTTTCATCGCCAATGTTTCCGATCCGGCTGTGAGCGCGCTTCTCGATCTTGCCTGTATGACTATCCTTGAGGATGTAAGCTACACCCGAAAGGACGGTCAATATCTCAGATGGGACTACCGTTCTGGTCGAAATCTCAGGTCCAAGGTGGACAAGGGATCTATCCTGCCATTTGATCGCGCGCTTGGAGTTCGCCTGTTCGAGATGTTGCAGGATATCGAGCCTCTGAAGCGAAACTACGGTGGGGGCTATCCCGAGCTTATCACAGGGTCGAGTCTCGAACTGTTGCGCAATCTGCCGGAAGCAAGTTTTGACATGGTGATTACCTCTCCGCCCTATGCGAACCGATATGACTATACTAGGACCTACGCGCTCGAGCTTGCCTGGCTTGGGTATGAACAGGACGACTTCCTGTCATTGCGGCAGAGTATGCTGTCGGCAACGGTTGAAAATAGGTCCAAGCGGGAGTGGCTGAGAGATATATACGGGAGCGATTCCAAGATATTGAACAAAGCCTTCTATATGTACGACGAACAGGGAGCCATCCACGAAGCGCTGGCAATACTCAGACGGCATATTGCCGAACTGGGAAACAGGCATGTGATTCGCCTGATCGAAGGCTACTTCCTCGAAATGGCTGTCATAATAGCCGAATTGGGACGTGTACTGCGTCCGGATGGCGTTGTGATTATGGTGAACGATAACGTCCAGTATCACGGCGAGGAAATACCTGTGGATATGATACTCTCGGACTTCGCGGAACAGTCAGGATTCAGGTGCGAGAAGATATGGACGCTGCCGCGCGGCAAGGGCAACTCCAGCCAGCAGATGCGTCGGTTCGGACGACGGGAGATTCGGAAGTGCGTTTATCAGTGGGTGAAGCTGGATGACTAACCTAAGAGACGCTCAGATCAGGTCTGCCCTGATATCCGAGCGAATTAGACTTCCACGATAGCTGGTTAGGCGCATGGAGCGCGCCAAACCACCATGCCTGAATCCATTTGACCGACGATAGAAGCGTAGAAAGTACCGAAAATCAGCCCTATGAGAACATAAGCGCGATTTTCTCTTGACAAGCCTCTATACTCTATGAGAACATTTATTCCATATAGTACAGAGGTTCGATATGCTCATCAAACACACTCCCGACGCGTACGAAAAGCTCCGCATACTCGGCGGAATGGCAACCGACGACATCCTCACCCAGCCCGAGACCCGCGGCGGACGCAGAGGGCCGTACCCGGCCCCCAACAAGAACCCCACGCACGGCGTTTATCGCGCCTCTATGCCTAACGGCAAGTACATCAACCTCATGCGCGTCATGTTCACCGACTTCTGCAAGATGGACTGC
>JAAXHY010000135.1 GCA_012270665.1 Dehalococcoidia bacterium | reverse complement strand
CGGGACCGGCCTCGGTGTAGCCACTATGGGGGTCGCGGTCGCCACAACTGTGGGTGTGGGCGTTCTGGTGGGAGTCGAAGTAGGCCCAGGCGTAGGCGCTTGCGAGTCCTGTACACTCGGTGTCGGAGTAGCCACAAGCCTCGGAGTAATAGTCGGCGGCGCGGACGCAAGGGGCGGATTTGGTTCGGGGTCAGGCTGGTCGCCGCAGGATACGGACCACAACAACGCGAATCCCAACGTCAACCCTAAGAATGAATAAGAAATGTCTCTAAACCTCATACCGCGTCCGTAGATGTTTCCACGCGCCCGGACAGAGTGGACTTCAGTCTGTCAAGCGAGCCTATACCTTCTCTGGGTAGAAACAATACTGCCATTAGGGTAGGCGGCAGGAAGAATACTGCATGTGTTATTACTGCGAATCCAAAAGCCTGCTCATGGCTCACTCCGAACAAACCCAGCATATATACGACAGCGAACTCGAAAGTGCCGATTGCGGAAGGGGCGGCGGGAACAGCGGTCGCGAAGAATATGGTCGCCATGATGACCATAGTGGCCGTCACAGGGGTTATTGAAAGCTGGAATGAGATGGATATGATCCAGGCGGTCACTCCTACAAGCAGCCAGTAAAGAACGCTCATGACGAAAGACGCCGCCAACCGCGCGCGTTCTTGCTCGAGATCTCTGACCGCCTTCATGAAAGATAGTAGAAATGGAAGTCGCCTTATCCAGGTGGATCTGTTGCCGCCCCAGGCCAATAGCCTGACCAGTGCAATGCACAATGCCGCCAGAGCTAATGCTCCCCACACGTAAACCCCATAATCTCTTATCTCAGGGATGAAGAGGAAGGCAATCGCCAAGATGAGCGCGCTGGCGACTACATCCAAAACCCTCTCCATGCCGAGTGTGGCAAGGGCCACGGATGGGCGCACGCGGTCTTTGATGGACAGGATAGCTAGCTGGGCAGCCTCGCTCGCTATCCGGACCGGAACCAGATTGTTGAGTCCGATCCCAACATTCTGGACCATGAAGAGCCTGTTGGTTGATACCTCGCCATTCACGAATAGTACCCGCCAGCGGACGGCCCGTAAGTAGCTGGCGGCGATGAATACCGCGATGGCTAGGGTCACCACGGGAATGGAGAGGTCCGCGAATACTTCGAGAACTGTACCCCAGTTGAGTCCCCGCGCGGAGAGCCATCCAAGCCCAATGCTGATGGCAATTCCGGCCACTATTCTTCCAACTAATAGAGCCTGGCGTCTCAAGTGTTCTGCTCACGAAATCGGCCCTGAGCGGGCAGCTACTCTCGCAGTTAAGTATAATTGACGTGCGAACGGTTGGCTATGTTGGAATCGAATCCAAGTTCGGCCCGCTTGGTTTATCTCTAGCCTTGGAGCGCTGCTATGTTTCTGGATTGTCATGCTCATCTTGAACCGTTTACTGATGCTGAGGTAGGTGAAATCCTGGACCGCGCGGAACGAGTGGGCGTGCGAGCCGTCATATCCGCCGGGACTACTATCGCATCATCGCGGCGTTCACTGGAACTGTCGGAGAAGTATGACAATTTCTTCTCAGGGGTTGGAATTCACCCCATGGACATCCGGGAACCGTTCACAGAATCTACTTACGAGACATTGAGAGACATGGCAGTCTCTACGGAGAAGGTACTCGTAATCAGCGAGGTCGGACTGGACTTCATGGAGGGCGCGCCCGACAGGGGTATTCAGTACCCGGCCTTCAGAGAGCAGATCAGGCTGGCCAGGGACTTGCGCTTGCCGGTCGTGTTCCACAGCAGAGAGTCGCACGACGAGGCGTTCCGAGTACTGCGCGAGGAGCGCGCTTACGAAGTGGGCGGGATAATGCACTACTTCCAGGCCGATTATGATACGGCGCGCCGGATCATTGACCTCGGCTTCTACGTATCTCTGGCCCGCCCGTTGCTCAGGCTGCCCCATCTCCAACAGGCGGCGGCAAAGATACCTCTGGAGAACATCGTCCTGGAGACGGACGCCTATCCCCAGCCATTCAAGGGTAAGCGTGAGAACTGGACCGAGCCAAGGCACGTGGCCGTGGTCGCGGAGACTCTCGCCGAACTCAAAGGCATAGAAGTTGAGGAGGTGGAGGAGGCTACCACGCGAAACATGCGAAGAGTCCTTGGCCACGGATGGGCCACGATTGAGAAGTATGTCCGTACCAGCTAAGGAGTTCAGTCCACAGTCCCCAATCTATCCAGGACAAGACGCCGCGACCGACCGACATCCACGTCTATTGCGACCTTTATGTCTCCCGCATCGTATTCCGCGCGGGTTCTCCCCTTCTGTTCGCCGCTCTCCTCAACGGTGACCTTCGCCCGGCGATAGACTAGCAGATCAGGCTGAATCGCTGCCGCCACCGTAAGCGGATCGCACAGAACGTACCTGTCGTACTCGGGATGGATTCCGAACCAACCTTCCATGATCCGTGCCGCAAGCCGCTCTCCCGTGGAAGTTCCCTCCCTCCAGTCGGAGTCTGAGAGGCCGAATGCTACGCGCTCGCATACGTCCAGTCCAACCAGTGTTATCGGAATGTCGGATCCAAATACCACATTGGCGGCTCGCGGGTCATCGTAGATATTGAACTCGGCATACGGAGTCACGTTTCCACCGACTTCGACTGCCCCTCCCATGACGAAGATTTCTTTGACCTGATTCATAATGTCCGGTTCGTTCTGTATTGCGAGCGCCACATTGGTGAGAGGACCGAGGGCGATGATCGTGAGGTCTCTCTCCGAATCTCTTGCCGCGTCGCGTATGTATCGCTCGGCTGGAGTGGGGATTGGAGCGGACTTCGGTTCGGGGAGTGGTGTCGTCATACCCCCGGGGCCATGGTAATTCTCGGCGAACTCGAACTTTCCCACGAGCGGTATATCCGCTCCGACGTAAACGGGGATGTCGGAGCGGCTCAAGCCGGTGAGGAGCCCGAGCGCGTTCCGGGTAGCGTCTTCGAGGGAAGCGTTTCCCGTTACGGTGGTCAGCGCTGTGACCTCAAGCTCTGGGGAGTTGAGCGCGGCTATCAGAGCGATGGCGTCGTCAGTGCCCGGGTCAGTATCTATGATGACTCTGTTCATGTCTGGGTAATCCTTATCGTCTTGTCTGGTCTGGGTCGTTGATTCTAACGGTCGTTTGTGGCATTTGCGTAGGACTCCCACGCCGCGCGAGATGTGTGCTGGAACCCCATGCCTGTGGCGGCCTTGAACTTCTCCGAATTGGCCGTCCAGCGGTATCGGATGAAGTCCAGGCCGCAGGCAGGGGAATCGTTCTGAATCCTGAGATGCCATGCCGCCGAGGTGAGGAAACGCCAGAACGGGGACGGAAGCCTCAGCATACGCTTCTGAATCATGGCGACCATCTCGCTCCAGCGAATCGCGTCGTCCGGGGCTACGTTGTAGACCCCTTTGGGCCTATGATCCAGGCATAGAGCGACGGTGCGGATCAGATCGTCTTCATGGAGGAACTGCATGGGTGGATCGGAAGAGCCGATAGCGGGTAGGATCGGCTTTTTGAATGCGTTAGCTATGAAGTTATTGGCGTTGGGGCCCATGATGGGACACGTGCGCAGAATCGTCACGATGGCTTTGGGATTTCGCGCGGCGAACTCCGACAGGCGCGATTCGGCAGCCACTTTGTCCTGGCTGTACTGGAAGCCTTCTAACGGGCGTACCGGATCTGTCTCCGTGAGTAGCGTGGGATTATCGGCGTGAGCGCCGTAAACAGACGTACTGCTCAGATAGACGATATGTCTTGCTCCCGCCTCTCTCGACGCCTCTAGGACATTATCGGTTCCGGCGACGTTTACTCTTCTTGCGCGCGTTTTGCGATGAGCGGGATTGAGGATGTACGCGAGGTGAATCACGGTATCAATTCGATGACTCGAAAAGACGTCTGGACAGGACTCGGTAACATCCCAGGACACGAACTTCACCTTGCCGGAGAACTGTATGCTTGGAGGCCTGACATCGGTGGCGAGAATGGCGCTGACACTACTGCAATCCTGAAGTTGGCTAATGAGCCTGCCAGCTACGTACCCTGAAGCTCCGGTTATAGCGATTCGGAGCGGCATGTCACTCATTCTGCGATGGTATCAATGAAGTCAAAACCGAGAGCGCCGAGTCCGGGAACGTCAAAGGCCATGCCGATTTTGCATGGGCCTGGATCCAGACGTGTTCCGGAGACGCGGATGATTATGCTCTTGTTCATGGCCAAGGTAAAGGTTCTGTCCTGTGAGACCTCGTCGAACCCAGTCGCTTCACCGTCGAGGTCAAAAGTGGCGCTGTCCAACGGCAATTCTCGTCCGTCCACTGTAACGGGGCGCATCTTGTAGGCATATCCTGATCCGAGCCGGTTCAGCAACTTGAACTCAAAGCCCTCGTCAGTGTTCTTGAGGCTCTGTTTTACGTACAGCCTTCTGAGTAGGAATCCAGGAACGGTTACCATGAACCAACTGCTCCAATTTGCGGGTTCTTCATTCTGTAGATAGCGCTCTCGGCATCAACGAATTCCGTTGGAATGGGAGTAACCTGGCCGAGGGAGCGGGCCATGATGTAAATCTGGCACGCGCGCTCCACAAGGAGGCAGATAGACAGCGCCTCTTCGAGTGTCTCTCCAACCGTTACAGCGCCGTGGTTGGCGATGAATGCGGCCTTGTTGTGTCCCAAAGCGTCGCACACGTTGTCGGCCAGTTCGGGCGAGCCGGGAAAGCCATAGCGAGAGACCTCGATGGCGCCGCCCACATATACGACCACCTCGTCTATGACCGGCGGCAGATCAATTCCGGAAACGGCAAGAGCGCTGGAATATATCGCGTGCGTGTGGACGATGGCGCGAACATCGGACCGTCTCCGATATATGCCTGAGTGGAGCAGGCTCTCGGAGGATGGCGGGAGAACCCCTTCCACAGGTTCGATTTCGAAGTCCGTTACCGCTATGTCATCCTGCGTCAGACCGTCGTAGGATGTGCCTGATGGCGTGACTGCCATGAGTTCTCGCCCATTCTCGGAATCGAGTCTGACGCTTACGTTGCCCGCAGTCCCGACCACGAGGCCGAGTTCCGCCATTTTTCGCGCGGTTTCAGCAACGCTCCGCTTCTGATTTTGCCATCTGGAGATCATCGGGGGAACTTCATGTTATCGGCGCAGGATCCGGTAGGTATCTTAGCACAGCGTCTAATGAAGGTGCAGTCGCCCGGAAACGCGGCTATACCCCTCAGAACATCATCTGCCCCAGGCCGTCTTGAATCCGAAGCCACTCCTGGTAGCGGTCTTCATACTCCAGGGCGCTCTGAGGGTCGGGTTTGAGCCGCGTATTGTCCGACGAACGCCGCGCAGCCGCTTCCGACAGTGAGGGACTCTCACCGATGGCCGTCCACGCAACCAGCGAGGCCCCTATCGCCGTTGCGTCGGGAGTGGAAGACAGCATGACCTCCCTGCCAACCACATCGGCGACGATTCTATTGAAGACCGGGATCCTGGTGATTCCTCCGCCCAGACCGATTTCATCGGCATCGAAACCGGCTGCCCTTTCGGCCTGCTCCAGGTTCGCCCTGAGAGCGTAGGCGAAATTTTCGAGCGTTGCTCTTGCAATCTGGCCCCTGGTCGGGCCGCCCAGAGACGGCGGTATTGGGAAAGTGAGGCCGCCCAACTTTATCGAGAGCGATGAAACGTCCATCGCCTGCGGCCCAAGGAATGCGGATACCCCGTCCGAGCCGACCGCGGCGGTCTTCGCTGCCTCGTCAATGGCGCGATAGGGGTCTCTCTCTTCCTGAAACAGCAGATCCGCCAGCCAGCGGAGCGAATTGCCCATGTCTCCGGCGTTGCTTTCGATTATCCTCAAGTTGGGTGTCTGGAAGAGTCCCGTCCACATCTTCATGCCCGGGGACAGATCTATTACCGAAGAAAGCAGTTGAACGGTGGCGCTCCAGCCCGCCACTATTCCCACCGAGCCGTGGTCCACGATACCCATCCCGATGAGACCGCACTGAGTATCAGCGCCGGCAGTCACAGCGGGCACAGGCCCCGAAATGCCGAGTTCGGGTCTGGATACGGCTCCGCGCGCGGACAGCGCTTCAACTATGGGTGGAATCGGGCAGTTCAGTTCCAGGCACCTGAACATCGGCGATGCCACGCCAGCGCAAGCCGCGTCGGTCAGGCCGCTCTCCGAGGCAAGTGTCCGCTCGCACCCCAAGCTGCCTGTGAGCTTGAACGTAAGCCAGTCGGCAAGTGTCAGGACGTAGGCTGTCCGTGCATATGCGTCGGCGCTGTGGTCTCTAAACCAGGTTAACTTCCCGGGGGCAGTCATGAAGGCCGGTCGGCCTCCGGTCGCGGCCCTGATGACTGCCCCGTGTTCGAAATCCAGCGCGAAGCCTTCGAAGACGGCGCGAAGGTCGGTATTCGGGCCTGCATAGATTACGCCGCCGCTCTCATCCAGGAACACTAGGGACTGGCGTTGGGATGTAACGGCAATCGCCGACATGGAGCGGGGGCCATCCGTCATCGTATAGACACATTCCCTGATCGCGTCTTCCACCGATTGCCAGCAGGCGTCGGAATCGAAGGCGCGCGCTAATTCGGGCGCGTCCGGCTCGTTGAGGTATGTCCAGGGCCGGCTGGCTGAGCGGACTATCCGAGAGTCGGAGTTCACAAGGTGGCAGCGTATCGAACTGCTCCCCGCGTCCAAAACTAGAATTTGGTCGTCAACCATGTCACTTCCACACTTCGGCGTTGACTATGTTGACCGGCATTTGGCCTCTCGTGAACCTGAGAATGTCGTCCGTCATCATCTCGGAATGACGACGTATCGTCTCCGCCGTCGCGCCGCCGATGTGCGGAGTGAGGATTACGTTGTCGAGTCTCATCAGTGGATTGTCGGGCGCGATTGGGTGAGTATCGAATACGTCGAAGGCGGCCCCGCCAATCCGGCCTGAGTCGAGCGCATGTACCAGCGCCGCCTGGTCAATCACGGAGGAATCGGAACAGCTTATCAGAAAGGCCGAGCGCTTCATCATGGACATCATATCAACGTCAATCATCCCATCTGTGTCTGCCATGGCGGGAACGTGAACGCTTATGAAATCCGAATTCGAAGCGAGAGCGTGCAGAGAGGTCATTCGTACCCCCGGGGGAGGGCTGGCTACGAAGGGGTCGTGAGCAATGACGTCCATGCCCAGAGCCGTGCACATTCCCGCAAGTTCGGAGCCAATAGCGCCGAGTCCGACAATGCCTACGGTGCGCCCCCGCATCTCGATGCCGCGCATAGAAATGTACGGCTCAACCGGATTCTTCCACCGACCGGAGGCGACGTAAGTGTGCGACCGCGGTATTCTGCGAGCGAGCGCGAACATCAGCCCGAGCGCGTGTTCGGCCACGGCGCGGGCATTTCTTGCCGGGGTGTTCACTACCACGACCCCACCCCGTGTTGCGGCTGCGATGTCAACCTGGTTGGTGGATGCGCGACATATCCCAACGAATCGGAGTCCGGGAGCGCCGTCGAATGTTTCCTCGAACACAAAGTCGGCCTCCACGACCAGGATCGAGATATGGGACTTACGGATACGAACTACCAGTTCTTCCGGGTCGGCCAGCGTTCTGGTCTCCAGCCAACTTTCATACTCGACAGGCGCCGCAGCGCGAAGTCGTTCAAGTTGAAGGGGATCGAAAGGCGCCAGTATCAGAGCCCGCATTAGGTCAGTCCTGGCTCATAGCAAGCCGGGTTCGGGCGAGTCGGTACAAGAACTGGGAGAGCGATTTTCTGGCCGCCCCTACTTGCGCGGCTAACCTTGCGACCTCGAGTATACGGACAGGATTCCCGATGACGTAGGCAGAGGATCGGACAATGCGTTTCGCCAGTGGATAGCGCATAGCTTCAAACACTCTCGGCGCCAGATCCTGCTCCACGGTATCCATGACCACCTTCACAGGAATACACGGAAGGCGGGTGTCTCGGACGGCATCGAACACCCGGTAGCCGTTCAGGTCCACAGCGGCAACGTCGAAATTCCTGCCCAGCCACTCTTTCATGGGCGACCTGACTATGGACTGTGGAAGTGTGAGACAGCCGCCTACCTCGAATTCCACATCCGAGTTGCTCATCTCCCGTCTTATTATGTCCACAACCAAAGGGTCAGCCTCGATCTTCAGCGCGTCCGATGTCCGCCAGGAATAGGCGGGGCCGTCCACTGCCGAGATGTGGTCGCAGACGACTATCCCGCCAATAGGCAGGCAGGTTTTGGTAGATGACGCGAAGCCCGCGCAGACGAAAAACTTCGGCCTGAAGCGACTGATGAGAGCTCCTATACTCTGAGCCGCCTCGGCCCCTGAGAACCCGCCGGTAGCCGCTACTACATGCGGAATCGACCGAGAAGTGTAGAATCGCAGATTCCCCTCTCGATCCGATTCACTGAAGCGTCCCGTCTTGAGAAATCCGCCAATATCCCGATGCAGGTCCGCTACCACGGCCAGCATTGCATTATCCCTTCATGAAATCGCACTCTCGGCATTCTGGCCTTTCGCCCCATATCCGCGCTCTACTAAGGCGCTGCTCGCGAGAATATCAATCTGCGAAGTGTGAACGCTCTACCTGTCTCGCACCAGGAGGAAATGAGTGAATTCCTCGATCTGTTCCTGGTGCCGGTGGGAGAGTTCCAAAGGCGTAATTGCCTGAATTGCCACGTCCGCCCATCTGGCGGCCTCAGCCTGAGCGTGTTTCGCGACCCCTACTCTATCCATGATGGTCAATACGGACTCCACGTCCTCGTCATCCAGATCAGGTTTCGAGTAAATGGACGCAATCGCCTCTCGATCTTCGCTGGCGGCGGCTTCCATAGCAAAGACGACAGGATACGAGTTCTTCTTTCTCCGTATGTCCGCGCCGACAGGCTTGCCCGTTATCTCCTCTTTCCCCCACACTCCCAACATATCGTCTCTTATCTGAAAGACATAGCCCAGCGCCCTTCCGCATTCCCGCATCGCGGATGTAAAGCCGGGATCGTCGGTGCCGACGGCCGCGCCGAGATTGAGCGAGCATCGAATGAGAGCTCCCGTCTTGCGGGAGATCATATGCAGGTAGTCATCCATTCCGATGTCGGGTCTTCCCTCGTAGGACAGGTCGAGATACTGGCCTTCGATCATTTCGAGATAGGACTCAGTAAGCAGGCCAACGGCAGTGATTGAACGTTTCAGCCCCAGTCCTTCGTGTTCCAGCGAGTGTAGAGCGGTATCTGCGACGACTCTGAGGACATTTCCGGCGACCAGAGCTTTCGGCTTCCCCCACACCGCCCAGAGGGTCTTTCGATTGTGTCGAGTCTCATCCTCATCCTGTATGTCGTCATGCACGAGGGAAAAATTGTGAATGAATTCCAGCGCGACCGCGGCAGGCAAAGCCTGATGCAAGGAGCCGCCAACGGCCTCGCATCCAAAGAGGCAGAGCATGGGGCGAACCGCCTTGCCGGTCATTGCGCTAATTGGCGCGCCTGTCTCATCCGCCCAACCCATGTAATACCTGAGCATATCGTAAACAGCTGAACCGCGCGGATCCAGATTGTTCCTGAGCGCGTGCTGAACGTATTCGCCGTAGTGGTCGAACATGGACGGCAGCAGTAGGTGGTGGCTATCTTCTCTTGACACGGTTCGGAATCTGGTTCCATAGACTCGGGGAGTGTGAGTGAGTCAGTATTATGTCATAGT
>JAAXHY010000455.1:7027-12134 GCA_012270665.1 Dehalococcoidia bacterium | reverse complement strand
GGGTGCATACCCGAAGGCTTGCGAGACGTGGAAAACAACGACCTCGACGAACTCGGACTCCCGTCCTGCGCCCCTTAACTGGACTCAGCGTAAGAGGACGCGCTCCCGTCATCCCCCGATGTGGGAGCGCGCCTCCGCTATCATATTCCAGACGCCGCCTTACGCCGCCATAACATCCACCCCATACCGCGGCATATTTCCGTCCCGCGTCACCAGAACCAGGTCCTTCACCTGCGCCACCAGCGTCCTGTCGAACGGCTCCCTGTGATACAGCGGCGGCCTGCCCGCCAATTCCGCATGGTCGAAAGTGATGAAAAGCCGAACAAAACGCGCCCGAAATATCCGACCGGCCATTTGCGGTCTCACTGAGACCCCTCAGCTCACTATGGGCTGGCCGATTATCCACAGACTGCTGACGGTGTAGAGAACCATCAGCGCGAGCATCGGAACCTGGCCTCTGAGGGCGTTGGGCGCGCGCTCGGAGAGACGCAGCGACGTCAGGTGGGCCAGGTACACGGAGATGACGTGTCCCAGGACTATGGCGGCGAGGCTAATGAACCACACCGCCTTCGCGCTGATTATTTCCAGGTCCACATTGTAGTCCGCGCTGCCGAATATGTCCCAGCCGAAACCGAACGGGTCGGAGGCGAGCGGGATTATGAGCTGGCCTTGGATCAGCAGCAGGGTTACGAAGTGGGCGATGTTGTAGGCGAGCGCTATCGGGACCAGAGAGAATACGAAGGCGGACGCGAGCGATCCAAAGTCGCCGCTGTCCCCGGACATCAGCCTGACTCCCCAGCAGAAGGCGACATATACAAGGGCGAACAGCAGAGGAGCGATGGAGAGGCCAAGCGTGTCCACAACATCGGTCGTTGTGATGGTCAGGAGGTCGGCGCGCCAGGAGGCCCATGTCTCGGTGTCCTGGAAGCCGTCGAAGCTGACGGTGGCGAGCGTCAGTATCACGAAGGCCGCCATGGCTACCGAGATATGCCGCTTGACAGCAAGGCCAACGGCGAAGGGACGCAGGTTCAGTTCCTTGTCCTCTTCGCTCGCGCGCTCGTAACATTCGTAGCAGTCAACACACTCGGATTCCAGGGAGCGCTCGGAGTCGCATCCGGCTCGCGCGCTTCGGTCCACGACCCTTACCTCGGTGGGTGAGAACCGAGCGAACAGTCCGAAGAGGACGGTGAAGGCTTCGCCGTGCCTGAGCCACGTATGCTTGCCGAAGGCGGCCATGCCCACCCAGGTGATTATCGAATACAAAACGATCATGATTGACAGCGTGAAAGGTCGAAACGCGCCGGTGAAGACGTTCTCGGACCAGGCGAACAGGAAGAACAGCAGCAGCGCGGGCCAGACGTCCAGTCCATCGGGATAGCGGAAGGGAGCTTCGTTCTCCCATTCGGACTGTCCGCCGATTTTCTGGAACCACTCGAAGGTTATCTTCCACGGATTGACGAACATCCACACGTTACCCAGCAGCGCGGCTGCGTAGCCCATTCCCACCCACCAGATTATCCAGATGAACGTGGGAGAGAGGTTGTCTATGGGCCGGTTGGTTCCGAGAAATCCGGTCAGCAGGAGCAGCAGGAACAGCGCTACCGAGAGTGCTCTGACCACGATGGCCGCGAATCCACTCGAAAGGATCGCGCCGACCACTGGAACTCGAAGCAGGTCCAGACGCGGGTACGAGAAACTCTCGCGACCCTTCTGAACGAACATCCCGATCACCACGAACGACAGGGCGACCGCAGCCGCGGCCCCTATGAGGAAGTAGCTAAGCGGGATGGGAAGATCGTAACGCTGACCGAAAGCGTGCCCATAGACCGGAGACACGACCGCGAAGAAGATGGCGAGCGCGCCCACCGCCACTAGGACTCGTGTCATTCGCATAGAGATGTATTACTCCGGGGACGGGCGCGGATGGTAACGCATCCCGACTTCTGTCACAAACAGGAAGGGAGCGTTCTGTACGCTCCCTTCCTGTTCTTCATAATAGCCGAAACGAGCGTTACTCCGCTTTGCCGATTCGGAACACGGTCGCGCTGCAGACGGAGCACTTTCCGCGTGTGGCGGGACGACCATTTTTCAGCGTAACCTGCTCAGCGTTCGATACGTCACGGTGCGCGCGGCATCTCAGACAGTAGGCCTGCATTTAACTCCCCCCTGGTGAAATCTGTGATAGAACTAATCCTTAGAGTCGGTCGGAGACTTGAATCTGCGACAGTGGGAGGAGTCCACCGCGCAGGAGGTGGATAAGACTGATTGAAACGAGGACTAGAAAGATGATAGTGAGGTTCTCGAAAAGATTCAATACGCCGTAAAGAAAACAGGGTGTCATATTGATTGGCCATACGCGGTTGGTTACGCCCTGTTACAGGTCTGAAAAGGCAACGATGGCCCACCATTGGAATACTTCCGTCACCATGAAGCGGCGACACATTACCCGCGCGAAGGATCAATTTGGCGGCGACCGCCCATAAGTCGGAATCGAGACGTGAAATCTAGGAGTCTGTCAGTATCTCCCGGGTCCGGCGCGCGTCTTCGTCCATCTGGTCTAGGAGCGCCTGAATGGAGTCGAACTTCTCTTCGCCGCGCAGACGCCGGACGAATTCGAGCCGGAGAGGCTGATCGTAGATGTCGTCCGAGAAATCAAGCAGGTATGCCTCTATCGTCCTGTTCTCGCCGTCGTCAAAAGTAGGGCGGACACCGATGCTGGCTGCTGCCATGTACGAGCCTGAATCCAGGTGCGCCCATGCCGCGTAGATGCCGTCTCCCGGGAAGATGAATCCCGGGGCGAGTTCGAGATTCGCGGTCGGAAATCCGAGTTCGCGTCCACGCTTCTCACCGTGTCCGACGGTCCCGTTGATCGAGAAATTGCGTCCCAGCAGTCTGGCCGCGCGCGATACGTCGCCTTCGGCTATGCTGTTGCGTATCGTAGTGCTCTTGACCACCCCGACAGAGTCGGTCATAAGGTCAACGGCCTCGAAAGTGAAGCCGATGCTCTTGCCTATCGCGGGAAGCGTGTCGAGAGTGCCGTCGCGGTCTCGACCCATAGCGAAATCCGGGCCCACTATCAGCCTGCGCATTCTGAGTTTTTCAAACAGGTGGAGCAGGAAATCATGCGAGGACAGACTCGCCAGTTCGCGGTCGAACCTGACCGGAATGACGAAATCTACTCCGAGTTCTTTCAGAAGCCTGACACGTTCGTCGAGGTCGGTTAGAAAGCGCACCTCCGCGCCTGGCCTGAGCACGGTGATGGGATGGTTCTTGAAGGTCAGCGCTCCCGCGAGAGTGTTCGCGCTTCTCGCCTCCTGAACGAGTCTGCCGATAAGGTGTCGGTGTCCCCGGTGAACACCGTCGAACACGCCTATCGTGATGGTCGAGTCCCGGTCGGGTTCGAAGTGGGAGAGGTCTTCTTCTATGCTCATGGTGGCTTCGCTATAGTGGCGAGAATCGGCTATAAGCATATTGATATTATCGGACTATCGCAAGTTGGAAATGCCTCACATCGGGCGCCTTTCGATGTATCAGAATCCCGCGCGCTCCAGGTGGCGTCTAAGGGTGAGACTGGCGGGCAGGATGGCGGCGGTGGCCGCTGCCATAGCCAGCATAGTGGTTCTCAGGCTGAATACGTCGGCCACGAAACCGTAGGCGAGTGGCGCTATGACCGTTCCCAACTCGTTGGTCGTGTAGAAGAACCCGTAGAAGCGGCCGCGACGGCCCGGGGGAACGAACTCCGCTACCGTGGCGTACAGCACCGACGACGTGCCGTTCAGCCCTATGCCTATGAATATCACTAACGGCGCCATCAGGAGCGCGGGCGTGAACAGCGACGCGACCAGCAGCGCGGCGGTCAGGCCCTTCGTGGCCCACACGAGGCTCAGAGTGCCCATGCGGTCGCCCAGCCAGCCGCAAACGTACTTGCCTATCGCGCCTCCTCCGAACAGCAGGAACAGCATCGCGCTTATCTGACCCGGGCCCATCTCTTTGCTCTCCATCACGAACGGAAGGAACACGAGCGCGGAGGTGCGCGTCGCCGAATCGAGCAGGCCGACGCCGCTCAGCGCGATGAAGCCGGCCACCTTTGAGTCAGATTCGGCCTCCGCGGCTTCAGCGTCTCCAGGCGTATTGGAACTTGGACGCGGCCTTCCGATGTCCACCGCGCGCCGAGTGAGCATCGAGGCGAACATGAACACCAGCCCCGCAAGTCCTACGACCATGAAGGTCGCCCGCCATCCCATGCTGATCGCGAGCAGTCCGGCGACCAGCGGAGCGATCATCTTGCCGATGTCGCCCGCGAAGTTGACAGTCCCGACGGCTGTGGCGCGTCCCTTGTCGTCGTAGGCGCGCGACACCATGCTCGAAGCCAGTGGATGCTGCATTCCCCCACCGAGACCGCCGACGCCAGAGGCGACCACCAGCGCAGCAAACACCGACGACAGCGCCATCGCCACGAGTCCTGCGGATACCCAGACGTTGCCCCATATCAGCAGCCAGAACTCGCCCGTGCTCTCGGCGAGGAAGCCCGCCGGAACCTGGAGCACGGCGGACGCGCCGCTGAACACCGAACGCAGCAGGCCGACCTCCGTGAAGGACAGGCCCATATCCTCCTTGATGAAGGGAAGAAGCGGCACCAGAAGCGCGAAGAAAAGGTCGCTCCACACGTGCATCGTGGAGCCGAACATCAGTGTTCTGCGTGAACGGGGGGCTTTGGTTATGAACGAGACCATTCGATTGCTCTGTACCAACATGGAATCGGTACACTTTACTCCCACCGCCGTCAACTGGCAAACCGAAACTTTGAAATCCTCTACTATGGGCGGACAACCTTGACCTGATCGTGAGCGACAAGTACGATGACTCGCACTGACTCACTTATGAGTCATAAGAGGGAATCACATGAACCAGCTTACTATCAGAGGATTCGACGACGACCTGAGCGCGAGTGTGCGCCGTCTGGCGAGGCGTGAGGGGATATCCCTGAATCAAGCCGCCCTGAGATTGCTCCGCAAGGGCGCCGGACTCGCGGATAACTCAGGAGGAGAGGATGTTGTCGGATCTTCGCTGGATCACCTGATAGGGAACTGGACTCCGGCAGAAGTGG
>JAAXHY010000455.1:0-7014 GCA_012270665.1 Dehalococcoidia bacterium | reverse complement strand
CTCGATTCCAATGCGTATTCCCTACTGATGCGTGGACACAATCAGGTCGCCGAACTCGTGCGGTCTGCAGAAGAGATTTTGCTCTCTGCCCGAAGTGGAGGAAACTGAATGTTCGACAGAGTAGCGGTTCTCGGCGCCGGGGCCATCGGCGGCATAATCGGCGGGTATCTGACCAGGTCGGGGCATGACGTCACGCTCATAGACCAGTGGCCTGCTAACGTGGAGGCGATACGGGAGAAGGGCCTGACCGTCTCCACGCAGGAGGGCGATTTCACCGTGGAGGCGAACGCCATCCACCTCGGAGAGGTTTGCAATGTCGTGGAGCCGTTCGACCTGGTCTTCCTGGCGATGAAGTCCTACGACACGGAATGGGCAACCCACTTCATCCTGCCTCACCTGTCCGAGAACGGCGCGATAGTCTCCGCGCAGAATGGCATCAATGACGAGCGCATAGGTCCAATCGCGGGCTGGAGCAAGGTTCTTGGCTGCGTGATAACGCTGGGAGCGGGCATGTACGAACCGGCTAATCCGATAAGGACGAGCATCGCGTCACGCCTGGCGTTTACCATCGGAGAGCCGAGCGGTATCGAGTCCGGCCGGGCGCGCGCTATTGCCGATATGCTCGGCGCGGTCGGCCCTACGAAGGTAACGCCAAACCTGTGGGGACACCGCTGGGCCAAGCTCGCCACCAATTCGATGGCCAACCCGATCTGCGCGCTAACGGGGCTGGGGTCGGCGGGGTCGCGCGACACGCCGGGTGTCGTGGACGTCACCATCAAGATAGGGGCCGAGGTCGTGCGAGTGGGCAGTGAACTGGGCGTGTCGGTGGAGCCCATCAACGACATCCCGTCGCAGCAGTACGTGGATGCGACCGAGGACGCCACCGCGCTGGAGGACCTGAAGTCCCAACTCGCCGAGGGAGCGAGGGAGCTAGGTGACGGTCGTCCCTCCATGCTGCAGGACGTGATGAAGGGCCGCCGGACCGAGATCGAGTACCTTGACGGCTACGTCGCCCGTCGCGGACGCGAGGTCGGAGTGGCGACCCCCGCCTGCGACCGCATCACAGACCTCATCAAGCGAGTCGAGCGCGGCGAACTCAAGTCCGAAGCCGAGA
Source organism: Dehalococcoidia bacterium (assembly GCA_012270665.1). The sequence continues at coordinate 5,900 of JAAXHY010000455.1, read as the reverse complement.
ACATCAACCTGATGTCCGAGTTCATGTAGGGCGAGTAGGCAGTGTTGACATTTCCATCATCGGTTACTTGTCCTCGGCTTGATCGAACATGGATTACCGAGTGTCAATCCACCCTTTTTGTTTGAGCGTGTCTAGGGCAATTCCGATCTGACGCTCAGTAAATTGTCTCTTTCGGTCATTCCATGCATATACTCGCGATACCACATCACTCAGGCTATCAACTGGTTCATTGCAGGCCACCCAGTAAACTGTTGACAGTAGTTCTAGTCCGAAAGGCGACTCGAACCCCTCGATAAGATTGGCCACCCTGTAGAAGCGCGCCCTGATTTCAGGGCTCTTTTTCAGGACCGCGTTGGCATCGTGGATAGCGCCCGGCACAAGTTCAAGCGTCTTATGCGGCGCGTCTCCACCGTCCGCGTAACCAGATATGAGATGGCCTTCGATCTTGTTCAGAACGTGGCGCAGGTTCTCCGCATATGGTCCGTAGTGCGCTTTTTTGAATCTGAGCTGGAGTGGTTCGCCTGCCTCCTGTAGGAAGTACATCAATTTATGTACTTCGAGTAAGTTGATGAATGGATCGAGAAGACCAGTGAGATAGGTGTGCATCAGACCGACTAAAGCGGCCCGGGCCGGTGTCATTTTAGGGACTTCCTTGTCGCGAACTATCCTACCCGCTTCGGGTGCGCCGCTCGGCTCGAAGACTACAACCCGAAATGAGCTGTCGCTACCTTTCAGTGCATCCTCGATGCGGGGGCGAACATCGTCCCAGTTCAGACCACCTAGCCCACTGCCCAGAGGTGGGATAGCTACAGAGTGGATGTTTCGCTGGCTGATTTCGTGGGCAAGCGCCTTCAGGCCACTTTCTATGTCTTCGATGCGACTCTTGCCACGCCAGTGGCGTTTGGTAGGAAAATTGATGATGTAGCGTGGATTGCCCAACCGTCCCGTCTCGAATGTAAACATACGACCGGGCTGAACTTCTCTACGTTCACAAGCCGCAGCATAGGCATCGAAATTTTCAGGAAACGCTTTTTTGAACTGAAGCGCAATTCCTCGTCCCATGACACCAACACAATTGACTGTATTGACCAATGCCTCCACATCTTCACCTAGTATGTCGCCGATCTTGTACTCAAACATCCCGCCCTCCCATCTTGTCCATATCAGTAGTACCAACTCTTTTCAATGGAAACTCGCGGCCTATGGTCATATGTTCTTATTGTGTTAATGACCTTATTATATACATCCTGAGAATATACGCCAATTCTTGATACTAATTCCCAGGGGAACGAGGTCTCTACGAGAAATTCGGCTTGTTTGAGTTCTTTGTGTTGGCTCCATCGATTGGATTGTACGGCGTTCCAGTTGATTTCTCTGAGTCGAGAGAGATCTGAATAATCCTCAAAGTAGCTAGATCCCGCGTTTGACAAGGTAAATGCCCACCGGCGCTTATTTCGAGTCGCCCAGACGACTGTGTCGTAGAGGTCCGCTTCCAAATGAATGATTGGTTCTTGTCCCCCCTGGTAATCGAGTTCGGGGTGATTCGCCCTGTAGACGACGTAGAGCATTACCGACCTGGGGCAGAAGTAAAATGGTACGCAATCGCCCACATTCAACCCATGGTGGCTGTTTAGGGGCAGGCTCAGGCAGCGCTGCTTAATGCTATTCATTCCGATAGTCGTTCCTTGGAACGAGCGTTGTGCCATCTTGGAGTCACACCATAGATAGCCGTCTGAAATGATAGAAGACAGGCGGTCAACATGGACGATGTGGTAGATCTTGGGCTTGCTAGGGACGGGCATATCGCGTCCATTAGTCCATTAAGCGGGTGGATACTTCTCCAGCCACCAGCGGGCTATCTCGACGCGCCTGGCGAACCATACGTCCGGGAAGCCGGTCGCGTACTCGAGGAAGTCTCTGAGCGCGGCTGCGCGGGACGGGCGCCCCACGATGCGACAGTGCAGTCCGACGTTCATGATCTTGGGGGATTCGGCGCCTTCTTCGTACAGGATGTCGAATGTGTTCTTCAGCGTCTGGTAGAAGTCCGACGGGCTGTTCATGCCTCCGCGCCAGAAGCGGGTGTCGTTGACCTCGAGCGAGTAGGGGACCACGAGCCAGGGCTTGCCGCCGACTTCTACATAGTATGGAAGGTCGTCGGCGTATGAGTTGGAGTCGTATAGGAAGCCGCCCTCTTCAACGACGAGTTCGCGGGTGTTGACGCTTGGGGCGTATCTGGTGTACCAGCCAAGCGGACGTTCGCCGGTGGCGCGGCGTATAGACTCGACGGCCTTTGCAATCGCTTCGCGTTCGGCGTCGCGGTCCATGCGATAGTATTCTTCCCAGCGATAGCCGTGTCCGAAGACCTCGTGGCACTGCCTGACGATTTCGGGGCCAACCTCCGGATTGCGTTCCAGCGCGAGCGCGCAGCAGTAGAAGGTGGCGGGAACGCCGAACCTCTTGAGAATCCGCATTATTCGCCAGACGCCCGCCCTGCTGCCGTATTCGAAGAAGGACTCGTTGGCGAGATCGCGTTCGTCGAGAGGGAGCGGTGAGGGCACTTCGCTGTTGGTCTCGCGGTGGGGGTCTCCGTCCAGCAGGGAGTATTCGGAGCCTTCTTCGTAGTTGACCACGACCGAAACAGCTATGCGCGCGCCATTGGGCCATTCGACCCTGGGCGGATGCTGTCCATAGCCGATGAAGTCGCGCGCGCTCATATGAGTTCCTTGAGGGGGTGTCGAGACAGTGGCGTTCAGCGATCCTCTTCAGTGTCGCTTTCGCCGGTGACTTCGCGTAGGAACTGTTCGACGTCGGGAGAAAGTTCGGCAGTCTCCTCTTCCTCTTCTTCCTCTTCGCTGGCCAGGACTCGGTCGTAGTATGACTCCAGCCTGGTAATGAGAGAGCGGACTTCGGAGTTGCCCTCGACTGCATTGTTGACGTCCTCATACTGGCGTTCACCCCGCGCGGTGTCGGATAGAGAACGTGGGAGATCGTACATCGCGCAAAGTATCTCGACGATTCGCGCCGAACCCATGTGGTCTTCGTCCAGCTGCATGTACTGGGGCAGGTGCGCCATGAGGCTGGTGGTGACGACCTCTCTGTCAACCAACAGGTCGGTCACCATGTTGACGATGCTGGTCGGGCCCTGGTAGGTGCTTCGTCTCTGGGAGACGAGTCCGCGCGCCTTGGCGGCCTGTTCGTCGGACATGGTGCCGGTCACGAGCAACGGACGGGTGTGCGGGACGGAGTCGTACATGCCGCCGATGCGGCAGTATTCCTGAACGTCGAAGTGGGTCAGCACCTCGGATATAGCGTTGCAGTACGTCTCACCGAAGTTATGGGGTTCACGAACATGCAGGAACAGGTAATCCCTATCAGTCGTATCGTCGTGAGCGTAGTGGATGATGCTGTTGGGCGTAGTGAAGACACGCCGACCGTTCACGGTGCGCATTCGCGGCCTGTACCTGGTGAAGTCGAAGAACTTTCCAGGCTCGGCCAGTCTCCCCAGTTCCTGGGCGCCAAGGTGCCGCTGCAGGATATTGAGGGATAGAGTGCCGACTCGTCCCACGTCAATCCAGGGGCGGAGCATAGCGATGGCAATGGGGCGTTTCAGCTCCGGCAAGGGTTCTTTAAGTTCAAATTCATTTATCCTCATGTTTCTATCGTGCCAAAAATTCTACTTTTCCGCAACCCCGTTCAATGCTCCGTTACAGGCGAAAAGAGGCGTCGAGGCTCCTCCAAGCGTCCTCGATACCCGGTTCAACAACCGCTATCTTACTCGTTCCACAACCCTGCGAGTGGCGTCCACAAGCGAGTCTATGTCGTCGGTAGCGGTCAGGGAGTTCATTGCTCCGGCTGCGCCTGTCTGAAGCAGTATTCCCTCGTTGAGCAGGCCGGTGAAGAGGGTCTTCCGCATCGTCTGGTCAGAGCGAACTACCGAGCGATAGTCTCGTATGTCCTCGGATGTGAAGTGAATGCCAAACAGAGAGCCGATGCCGGTAACCCGCGCGGGAACCTCGAATTCGTCGAACACGGCGCTCAACTTGGCTCGTAGCTCTTCGCCAAGGGCGTTCATCCGGTCGTAAACATCGCGCGTCAGATGGTTCATGACCACTTCGCCGGCCGCCATGGTCACCGGGTTGGCGTTGAATGTTCCGGCGTGTGGTATAGCCGCTCCTCTCGTGGGATCGAACAGTTCCATTATGTCGGCTCGCCCTCCGAACGCCCCGACGGGCGTTCCACCGCCGATTATCTTGCCGAAGGCAGTCATGTCGGGTATGACGCCGAGCGTTTCCTGCGCTCCTCCCGGGGCTATGCGAAAACTCTGCACCTCGTCGTATATGAGAACTATGCCCAGTTCAGTCGTAAGGTCGCGCAGGCCGCGAAGGAACTCGATGTCTCCGGGCAGGTAGCCGAAGCTGGATACGACGGGCTCCATTATCAGGCAGGCCAGTTCGCTCGCGTTCTCGCGCAGGACGCGCTCGCACCAGTCGAGGTCGTTGTACGGCAAGACTATTACCTGTTCCAGGATGCTGTCCGGCAGACCCGGGTGCTCGGCAATTGGAGTCGGGCCCGACGGATCAAGCTTTTCCAGCGGAGGTCGGACGCTGACGGAGACATATTCGTGAGCGCCGTGGTAGCCGCCCTCGAACTTGGCTATCTTCTGCCTGCCGGTGTAGGCGCGGGCGGCTCGAATAGCCATCATCGTGCCTTCGGTGCCTGAGTTGGTGAAGCGTACCAGATCGAGCGAGGGAACCCTTTCGGTGAGTATCTTCGCGAGCCTTACCTGCGGGTCGGTCGGGCCGGTGAACGCGGTGCCTCTGGCGGCCTGTTCCTGGATCGCTTGTGTGACGCCCGGGTGGGCGTGGCCCAGGATCAGGCTGGTGGCGTTGATCATGAAGTCCAGCAGCCGGTTGCCGTCCGCGTCGTAGATGTAATGGCCCTCGCCGCGCTCTATGAAGTGCGGATACGGGTCGAAGAACGCCGTACCCCTGGAACTTCCGCCGGGCAGGTACTTTTCCGCCTCAGCCTGCTTGCCCTGGGATACGGGGGTGTTCCGGACGAAGCGGTCTATCTCTTGCTGGAGTTTCTCTTGTGTTGACATTGGTATCTCTTAACTCCGCTGCCTGGCGCTTTCGATTACGTCCTCGAATGTTCTGGTGGTATCAATCGGCTTGAAGAAGACCAGCCTGTAACCGTCCGGATCCGGAACGACGATGTCCCGCGTGTTCCAGGGCCGGTCAACAGGACCTTCTGCCACTTCGACTCCATTCGCTTCCAGCCTTGCGGCCATGTTGTCAATGGTCTCTGTCTGGACCAGGAAAGACAGGGTTAATCCTAAACCCTTAGCCTGTGCAGGATAAGGCGCGCTGGCCTCCGGCACAAGCAGCAGGTCCGCGTACTTGCTCCAGCGAAGGTGCTCCAACGCCACATCGCCGCCGGTTCCGGGAATTGCGAAGACACGGGCGAATCCCACCTTCTCAGTATACCACGACGCGGACAAGTCAATGTCTCCGACGGAGAGGGTCGGGAACATGGGCATGGGATAGAATTCGGTGTGGTGGGGCATTACGAAGTGTCCGCGAGATGTCTGGGTATGCGGGCAATCAGTTTATGGGATCAATCACGGTCAGGAACGGGAATCTGCGAAAGTCAGAATCTCGACTGCATATCTGGCTTACTCCGTGCTCACGCATCAACACCGCGGTATGCAGGTCATGGGATACGTTCCCCCTGAGGTCAGGCAACTCTTCTATTATCTCGGACAGCGCAGCCCCGTGTCGCTGAGTCGGATGTAGCGCTCCAAAATTAGGCGCGTCCAGTAAGTTTTCCAGAAATTGCCACGCTTCTCGCATACTCCTGGGCGGCCTCAGAATGTTAGAGGGTGTTTCCAAAGTAAATCA
>JAAXHY010000357.1 GCA_012270665.1 Dehalococcoidia bacterium | reverse complement strand
TACCGGCCCGCGTATGGGGAGCGTGGATCATCAGGAAGGCCGACAGGGTATGGTTCAATAAGCCGCTCGATAATCAGGCCAGTGTCCGTCACCGACGACACCAGTTCCTCTATCGTGCGGAAAAATGTGAGCCCAGGCGAGTGTCCTTCCGGTACTGGGTCTTCCCATACTTCTACGGGCGGGTTGAAGTAGTCGGTCACGTGCAGCGAGCGAGAGGTGACGTTCCAGTCGAACGCACTCAGGGGATGCACCGTTGACATGACAAGCTGACCGCCGGAACGGAGCGCCTCGGCGCAACGCTCCAAGCACCCACGAAGGTCGGGGATGAACTCCCACCCGAAGGATGACAGTATTATGTCGAACGAGGCGGGTCTGAATATGGTGGGATATTCCATGTCTCCGACCACCAACTCGAACGCCGCGCCCGTTTTCTGCCTGAGAGACATGGCATGGCGAATCTGTCCAGGTGAGAAGTCTAGCGCTACGACGTCCGCGCCCCATTTGGATAGCGCAATGGAATTCTGCGCGCCGCCGCACGCGAGTTCGAGGATGCGCTTGCCGGACACCTCGCCCATAAGCCGGTAGAAACGTTCGCCGGGGGCGAATGGAGCGTAGTGGATATCGTCGAGAGCAATGCGGCTGTCTGCCTGGTAGGTCGGGGACATCGCGTCCCAGCCCGCCCTTATAGCCTTCTTGACACTCCGAGTATCCAAGCAAGGCCGCGCTACTTGGAGTCGTAGGCGCAGGAGGCCGCTGACCGCAGTTGCGCCATGGATTCGGCGACAGTGACATTGTCGTTGTAAACCGCCGAACCCGCTACAAGTTGGTCCGCGCCAGCCTTCACCGCGAGCGCGGCGTTGTCCGCCTTAATTCCGCCATCCACCTCCAGGGTGGCGTCGGAGCCTTCCCTGTCCAGTCGCGCCCTGGCGCGCGCTATCTTATCGAGCATAGAGGGTATGAATGGCTGCCCACCCCAGCCCGGATTGACGGTCATTACGAGAATGAGTCCGACATCCGACACAACCTCCTCGACGGTGGAGAGGCTGGTTCCCGGGTTGACCGCGACGCCTGGCTCCATGCCAAGTTCGCGTATCTGTCCGACGGACAGGTGTATGTGGGCAGTGGCCTCTTGGTGGACGATTATCCTGTCCGCGCCCGCGTCCCTGAGTTGGCGGAAGTGTTTCTCAGGCTGTATTGTCATCATGTGAATTTCAAGTGGAAGCCCAGTGCGCGGCCTTATGGCTTCCACGATTATCGGCCCAAAGGTTATAGGTGGGACGAACTGACCGTCCATTATGTCTATATGAAGGCAGTCGGCCCCCGCCCGCTCCGCCTCGGCGACCTGCTCTCCAAGCCTGGCAAAATCTGCCGACAGGATGGATGGCGCAATCTTCACTCTTCTATCGGCTTGCACGCTGATCCTCCAACTCCGACTTGGCGGTGGCAATGGCTCTGGCGACTCTGGACTGCGCGGTCCCACCCGGTATGTCCCGGGCCGCAATCGAGGACTCGACTGTAACGTCGTACACGTCCCTGTCAAACAGAGGCGAGTGCGCCTTGTATTCTTCAAGTGAAAGCGCGTCGAAACCGACCCCCTTATCCAGCGCATAATCGGACAAGCGTGAAACGACCCTGTATGCCTCCCTGAACGGGGAGCCCCGGGCTACAAGATAGTCCGCAATATCAGTGGCCAGGACATAGCTCTCCCCCGCTGTCCGGCGCATCCTGCCAATGTTCAACTCCATGCCCGAAACGAGATCGGCGAATATCCTCAGAGTGGAAAGGATAGTATCGGCGGTATCGAAAAACCCTTCCTTGTCTTCCTGCATGTCGCGGTTGTAGGTCAGGGGCAGTCCTTTCAGCACGGTCAGAAGACCGATAAGGCTTCCATAGACGCGACCAGTCTTGCCGCGCGCTATTTCCGCGAAGTCAGGGTTGCGCTTCTGCGGCATGATGCTGCTGCCGGTCGTGTACCGGTCCGGCATACGGACGAAACCGAACTCGTCCGACGACCAGAGGACGAGCTCCTCCGCCATGCGCGACAGGTGCATCGCGCATATGGACGACGCGGACAGGAAGTCGAGCAAAAAGTCGCGGTCGGATACGGCATCCATGCTGTTGGCAGAAATACGAGAGAATCCGAGTTCGTCAGCGACGAATTGGCGGTCTATTGGGTAGGGAAGCCCCGCCAGCGCGCCGCTTCCGAGTGGCATGACGTCAGCGCGGTCGTAAGCCTGCTTGAAACGCTCTGAATCCCGAGAGAACATCTCGTAATATGCGAGTAGATGATGCGCCACCAAGACTGGCTGAGCGCGTTGAACATGGGTGTAGCCGGGCATGGGAGCGTCGGAATGTCGTTCCGCCAGGGACACCAGGTTCCATCTCAGATCGTACAACGCCGCGAGAATGTCCGAGATCGTTTCCTTGGCGTACATCCTGACGTCGAGGGCTACCTGGTCGTTCCGTGATCGAGCGGTGTGCAGCCGGAGCGCAGGCTCTCCGATAAGCTCGAACAGCCGACGCTCGATGTTCATGTGTATGTCTTCGAGTTCGGGTTTCCACGCGAACTTGCCGGAACTTATCTCCTTTTGGATTTCATTGAGTCCGGCGATGATGGCGTCGGCGTCGGATTCGGATATGATGCTCTGTCGGGACAGCATCCGCGCATGGACGATGGAGCCGGCTATGTCCTGCTTGTACAGCCGCCTGTCATAGTGGATCGAGACGGTGTAGTCGGAGAATACTTCCTCGAGTCCCATGAGCGATTAGTCCGGACGCTTGGGAACCAGGAACCGGCGACGCATGGTAAGAATCTGCTCCTCGCGGTTGTTGTGCGCCCTTGTCTCTATATATACGATTCCGCGGTCGGGCCTGGAGCGCGATTCGGTCACCTCCAGTATCTCGCTCTCGGCGTAGATGGTGTCGCCGTGGAAGGTCGG
>JAAXHY010000060.1 GCA_012270665.1 Dehalococcoidia bacterium | reverse complement strand
GCGGACATTGGTTCACTTGTGTCCCGGCTCAGATCGTTGACCTGAGCCAGTAAATGGTGGACGCTTATTTGTATAGTTGGGACGCTGTCCCATTTTCAACCCATTTTGATCTCCTGGAGGTGATGACCTATGAACTCAGCGATTGAAGCCTGGCGCGAGCAGGTCTTGGCATTTGACAGAGATATGGAGGAGATACGCGGGGGAGATGAGGAACACGGTCGCAGACGTCCTGTGTTTGCCGCCGAACCGCAGGATCCGTACCGTACCGACGATCCCGCGCTCAACGGGCTCTATGAGATCGTGGGCAAAGGCGCTGAGGTGCTGGATGTCGGCGGCGGCGCGGGCCGCTTCGCCCTGCCTCTGGCAACGCGCGCCAAGGGCGTGACCGTGATAGACCCCTCCGCCGAGTCTTTGGATTTGCTAAGGAGCCGCGCGGCAGAATTCGGATTTACCAACGTGACTGCGGTCCAGGAGCGGTGGGAGGACGCGGAAGTTCCCCCGGCAGATATAGCCCTATGCTCCCTGGCGCTGCATCATGTGGTGGAAGCCGCGCCATTCGTGAGGAAGTTGGAAGAACGCGCCAGGGAGCGGGTAGTAATCCTGGAGATGGTGGAGACGCCGGGTTCGTTGACAGTTCCGTTCTACAAGCGAGTGTACGGCGCGGCACCCACGCCTCTGCCGGGTGTCCCGAAATTGCTGAACCTTCTGTGGGAGATGGATATATTCCCCGATGTGACGATGCTCAGTCCTGAGATTCCAGTATTGGACACGGATCTCAGCTCAGCGCTGGAGAAACTTCGACGAATGCTGGCTGTGGAGGAAGGCGCCGATGCAGACGAAAGGCTGCGCGCGGCGGCGGATGAATTGCTGGAAGAGTCCAGCAAGGGTCTGACAGTCAGGGGCGTGAACCCGTGGCGGCAGGCGATCATTGCGTGGATCCCGACACATGATGGGTCGAGTAGTGAGGCGTCCGGCTGATTCTCAGTTCGCCGCTCTCTGAGGGCCTATGCTATAATCGGCGATGGTCACGGAGAGGTGGCCGAGCGGTTTAAGGCGCTGGTCTCGAAAACCAGTATGGGGGCAACTCCATCGTGGGTTCGAATCCCACCCTCTCCGCCAGCGTGAGAAAGCGGGTCTCGAATTCTCGTCCCCTGCACATTATACTGTCGCGCAGTGTATAGTGGCAGACGCGGCTTCTCGCTTCCTGCCTGGGCCTCGCGGAGAGGTGCTAGAGTGGCCGAATAGGCGCGACTGGAAATCGCGTGTCGTCTGAAGAAGGCGACCGTGGGTTCGAATCCCACCCTCTCCGCCATAGTTTCGTCATTTTTCCTTCTCGTTCGCGCATGGATATATCTGAACTAAAGTACTGGATAGCATTCAATCGAGTCCGCCGGGTTGGCCGCGCCAGAGTGGCCATGCTCGAGGCCCACTTCGGCTCGCTCTCCGAGGCGTGGGGCGCGAGTTCGGCGCAACTCCAACAGGCCGGACTTGACCGCAGGACCGCCGCGAACGCGGCGCGTTCCTGGAGCAGGATTGACCCCGACGCGGAGATGGAGCGCGTCCAGCAGGCGGGCGTTACCGCGCTGACATGGCATGACCAGGGCTATCCACCCAGGCTCAAGGAGATCTACGACAAGCCGCCCGTGCTTTACGTGAAGGGGGAGATACTTCCTGAAGACGAGCGGTCGGTGGCGGTAGTAGGAACTCGACGACCTACGGCCTACGGGCGGGAGGTGGCGCGGCAGGTCACCTCGGACCTATCCAGGAACGGACTCACCATCGTGAGTGGACTCGCCAAGGGAGTGGACGGCGTGGCGCATCGGGCCGCGCTGGAAGCGGGCGCCCGAACCATCGCAGTGATGGGAAGCGGCCTGGACGTGATGTACCCGCGCGAGCACGCCGAACTCGCAAAGTGGATAGCGGACAGCGGCGCAGTGGTATCAGAATTTCCGCTGGGGACAAGGCCGGACGCGCAGAATTTTCCAAGGCGCAATCGCATCATCAGCGGCATGAGCCTCGGAACGCTCGTGGCCGAAGCTCCCGAAGGCAGCGGCGCGCTGCTGACCGCGAGGCACGCGCTCGAGCAGGACAGGGAGGTCTTCTGCATACCCGGCAGCATACTCTCTCCCAACTCCGGAGGCGGCAATCGGCTGATACGCGACTCTGCGGCCAAGCTGGTGACCTGCGCCGACGACATCATCGAAGAATTGAACCTGTCAACCATCGAGTACCAGATAGAACTGGCCGCCTTCTTCCCTGAAGACGAGGCGCAGGCGGCGGTGCTGAAGTACGTTACTTTCGACCCGATACACATAGACGAAATAATAAGAAACTCGTCGCTCGCATCCTCGACAGTCAGCGGGGCTCTCACTATGATGGAACTGCGCGGTCTGATCAGGCAGGTGGGCGGCATGAACTACGTCAGGCTCAGGGAAAGTTCGGAAGAGTATCAGACTGCGCAAGGTGAACATGGCTAAGGACCTCGTAATAGTAGAATCTCCCGCCAAGGCAAGGACGGTCCAGCGGTTCTTGGGAAACAAGTACGTCGCGAAGGCGTCCATGGGACACGTCCGCGACCTGCCCAAGACCAAGATGGGCATAGAGATCGAGGACGACAGTTTCACACCCACCTACAGGGTGATGAACGACAAGCGCAAGGTGGTCACCGATCTGACCAAGCGCGCGAAGAGCGCCGGGACGGTCTATCTTGCGACCGACCCGGACAGGGAAGGCGAGGCGATCTCCTGGCACCTTGTGGAGGCGGCCAAGATACCGCTAGACAAGACGAAAAGGGTCGTCTTCCACGAGATTACGCGAGAGGCGATACACGAAGCGTTCGACCATCCGAGAGAGCTTGACTACAACCTGATAGACGCGCAGCAGGCGCGCCGTCTGCTGGACAGGCTGGTGGGATACCGGCTCAGTCCGGTGCTGTGGGGCAAGGTGAAGCGAGGGCTGTCGGCGGGACGGGTGCAGTCGGTCGCGCTTCGACTGGTGGTGGACCGCGAACGCGAGATTGGGGCGTTCACGCCGGTGGAATACTGGACGATTGGGGCCAGACTCGCCAAGCGTCTCCAGAAAGATGAGAAGCGAATCGAGTTCAAGGCGGCGCTTCACTCGCTCAAGGGCAGGCGCAAGAAGATAGAGATACCGGACGGCGAGGAGGCCGCAAGGCTCACCTCCGACCTGGACGGCGCGGAGTACGCGGTGGACGCGGTTCGCAAGCGCGAGACCCGGAGCCGTCCCTCGCCTCCGTTCATCACATCCACGCTACAGCAGGAGGCGTCGCGTAAGCTCAGGTTCACCGCGCGACGCACGATGACCGTAGCGCAGCAGCTCTACGAGGGCCTGAACATCGGCGACGAGGGATCCGTCGGCCTGATTACCTATATGCGCACCGACTCCACCAACGTGGCGTCCGCGGCGCTGAAGGAAGCGGGCGACTACATCAGGAAGGAGTTCGGCGCTGAGTACGCTCCCAAGTCGCCCAGGGTCTATAAGCGAAGGGTGAAGGGCGCGCAGGAAGCGCACGAGGCGATACGGCCCACCTCCATCATGCGCGCTCCGCAGGCCATACGCCAGTACCTGAGCAACGAGCAGTTCAGGCTGTATGACCTTATCTGGAAGCGGATGCTGGCGAGCCAGATGAACGACGCGCTGTTCGACTCGACCAGGGTGGACATTCTGGCGAGGAGCGGCAAGACGGACACCGAGTATGTGTTCCGAGCGCAGGGGTCGGTACTCAAGTTCGCAGGCTACCGCGTACTGTACATGGAGGGCGCGGACGACGCGGCGTCCGAGAACGAGGAGACTCCGCCCCTGCCTGAACTGGTACAGGGCGACGCGCTGGACTGCCTTGGTCTTTCGCCCGAACAGCACTTCACGCAGCCGCCTCCGAGATTTACAGAGGCGACGCTAATTCGCGCCCTGGAGGAGCAGGGCATCGGGCGTCCGAGCACGTACGCGCCCACCCTAGCCACGATAATGGACAGGGACTACGTGCAGAAGGAGAACAACAGATTCGTCCCAACGAGGCTTGGCGTCGTGGTCACCGATCTGCTGACCGCGAATTTCCCGGACATCATGGATGTCGGCTTCACCGCTACGATGGAGGAGCAGCTCGACGACGTGGCCGAGGGCGAGCGCGAGTGGGAACCGATGCTCAAGGACTTCTACCGCCCGTTCGACCTCTTGATAGAGAAGGCGATGAAGGAGGCGGAGCGTGTACCCAGGGAACTCCTCGATGAGCAGACGGACGAGGTGTGCGAGAAGTGCGAGAGCCCGATGGTCATAAAGTCGGGACGCTACGGTCGATTCCTCTCGTGCAGCGGATTTCCGGAATGCAAGAACTCCAGGCCGCTGCTGAGCGAAGAGGAACGGGCGCTGAGGGAGCGCGTCAGCGAGGAAGTTGACGAGTTCTGCGAGAAGTGCGAGCGGCCCATGGCCGTAAAGACGGGCCGCAGTGGACGGTTCCTCGCCTGCACGGGCTACCCGGAATGCAAGAATACGAAGCCGTTCCTGGTCGGGGTGGACTGCCCGGAGTGCGGTGGCGACCTGGCTGAGCGCAAGCAGAGGGGGAGGAACGGCAGAATCTTCTACGGATGCGTCAACTACCCGGAGTGCAAGTTCGCCGCGAATCCGCTGGCGCAGCCGTGTCCCGACTGTGGAAAGCTGCTGGTAACGCAAGGTAGAGGTCGTAAGAACGCGCGTTGCCTGGACAGCGAATGTGGTTTCAGAGGTCCCGCGCCGGAGTCGCGGGAACTGGAAAAGGCCTCCTGAGATGTACGCCGCGGACTGGCGGGATCTGACGAGCCGATTCCGCGACCATCTCGTGGCGGAACGCGGTCTCGCGCCGCTGACGGTCCGCAACTACCTCTCCGACATCGAGCCGCTGCGCGAGTTCATGTCCGAGCGTGAGATAGAATCGTTCGCGGACCTCGACCGTCGCCGGGTGCGAGCATACCTCGCATGGCTCCAGCAGATTGGGTACGTACGTACCAGCGTTTCACGTAAATTGAGCGCGCTGAGAACGCTCTTCAAGTGGCTGAACAGGATGGGCGTCGTGGAGCATGACCCGCTTCCAGCGCGCGGCGTGTTCAAGCTCGATTCGCGTCTGCCCAGATTTCTGTCGCAGAACGAGGCGGAGAAATTGGTGACCTCGCCCGATTCGACGTCGGACAAACGCATCAGGGACAAGGCGCTGCTGGAACTCATATACGCCGCCGGACTGAGGGTGAACGAGGTCTTCAGCCTGAATCTGGACAGCGTCAATCTGGACACTCGGGAACTGAGAGTAACGGGCAAGGGAGCGAAAGACCGCGTAGCGCTCATCGGGCAATCCGCGAGGGACGCGATCAAGGTCTATCTTACAGAGGTCAGGTCGGCGGTCGGCGCTGTGGGACCGGAAGATGCGCTGTTCGTCAATCGGTACGGAAACAGGCTCAGCGAGCGCAGTATCCAGAAGATAGTGCGCGAATACGCGACGCGGGCGGGTCTGGGCAACCAGGTTCACACTCATACGCTGCGACACTCGTTTGCCACGCATATGTTGGAAGGCGGCGCGGACCTGCGCGTGGTGCAGGAACTGCTGGGACACTCCAGCCCGGCCACCACGCAAATCTACACTCACATAACCGGAAAAGAGGCGAGACATGCATATATGTCAGCTCACCCTAGGGCGGGGAGCGGCTCTGCGCCAGCGGTGAATGAGTCAGACGAAGGGGCAGCCGGTGAAAATACTGATAATCAATGGTCCGAATCTCAACAATCTCGGCAGGCGTGATCCCGGGCATTACGGAAGCAGGACTCTTGCCGACATAGAGGGGGACGTTGCCGCCAAAGCGGACGACCTGAGTGTCGGCATCGCCTTCTTCCAGTCGAATCACGAGGGCGACATAGTTGACTTCATCCAGAAGTCAACCGACGAATCGGACGGAGTCATCATCAACGCGGGCGCGCTCACTCACTACGGACTGTCTATGCGCGACGCTCTCACGGACGCCGGCCTGCCGATAATCGAGGTTCACATATCCAACATACACGCCCGAGAGGAGTATCGCAGGCACTCCGTCGTGGCAGACATGGCGGTCGGCCAGATAGCGGGCTTCGGGTGGCGCGGCTACCTGTACGCACTGGACTTTCTGGTGGCGCACATCAGAGAGCGGGGTGGCGAATGAGTATACCGGACAGGGTCGCCAGGCTACGCTCGGAGATGGTTGACCTCGAGGTTGACGGATTCCTGGTGTCCGCGCCTGAGAACAGACGCTATCTCTCGGGGTTCACGGGATCAAACGGCTACCTGCTGATTACCGAGTCCGACGCGGCGCTGGCGACCGATTTTCGCTACATCGAACAAGCCGAGGCCGAATCGCCCTCTTACAGGGTGCACCGGACAAGAGGTGGAACGCCCTGGCTTCCCGATACGCTGTCCGAACTGGGTGTGGGCGCTCTTGCAATCGAAGCCGATCATATGACCGTCGCCGCTCACAGCGCGCTGATAGTCGCGCTGGAGGAGTCGGAGAACGCATCCGACGTCCAGATCGAGGAGACATCCGGCATTGTCGCGGGTGTACGGGCGGCGAAGGACGCTTCGGAGTTGGCAATCATCGAAAAAGCGGTGGAGATAGCGGACCTCGCAATGGCGCGCGTGGCGTCCGGGATAGAGCCCGGCATGACGGAGGCGCAGATTGCGTGGGACCTGGAGATGGAGATGCGAAGGCTGGGCGCGGAGGGTCCGGCGTTCGACATCATAGTCGGCGCGGGGCCGAACGGCGCGCTGCCCCATCACCGCGCGGATGATTCGGTCGTCAGGCAGGGCGATCCGGTCGTCATAGACATGGGAGCGAACTATGAGGGTTACAACAGCGACCTCACCCGCACATTCTACGCCGGCCGACCCGATGATGAGTTTCTAGCCATATACTCCATAGTCTTGCAGGCTCAGGAGACGGCGATCCGAGAGGTCAGGCCGGGAATGACCGGACAGGAAGTAGATGAGATAGCGCGGACGGTGATCGAGGAGGCGGGATACGGCGAGGAGTTCGGGCATGGGCTGGGGCACGGCGTGGGGCTCTCGGTCCACGAGCGTCCGATGGTGGCGCCGACGTCTGAGGACGTTATCGAAGACGGGATGGTATTCACCATCGAACCCGGCATATACATCTCGGGTTGGGGGGGCGTGAGGATCGAGGACATAGTGGTGATGGAGAATGGCAGGGCGAGAATCCTGACCGGTTCGCCCAAGTAGTCCTTCTTGATACAGCCCAGCGACCACGAACCATCCAGACCTTCGATGCTGAGCGTCCCCGCCAGGTGGCGCGAGCTATACTTCACCGCATTCTCTATCCTGTGCGTTCTAGGAGAAGCATTTCTGGTATGGTACGAAATCTACCGGCGTGAAACCGAAGCCGATTATCTTGATATAATCATGGACATCCTGTTGGATATGGGGCCGGTCGCCATGGCGGCGGCTATCGCGGCTTTCATCATCCTGAAGGGGAGGGACGCAATGCTGAGTACATGGGAGACGTTCGCTCGAAAGCGTGTTGAGCGCGGAATAGAGATAGGTGAAGAGCGAGAGCGAGAGCGATGGCGCGCGGAACGTGAAGTTATGGCGAAGCAAATAGAGGATCTCCAGAGACAGGTAAGGGAAATGAAGAATACCAACGGAACCTCACAATGCTGAGTACATGGGAGACGTTCGCCAGAAAGCGATACGAAAAGGGACGTGAAGAGGGCCGCGAGGANNGAGGAGCGGGAAGCGCTGGCGAAACGTGTTTCGGAACTTGAGAAGCAGATCAAGGACGTTAGAAATTCTAACGGCTCTTCACGGCGCTGAGCAACTGAGAACTCTTCAAAGAACGGATCAAGGAGCGAGAACGATGACAATCGGATACGGAGACCTGAGAAAGGGAATGGCCATCGAGTTGGATGGCGAGCCTTACATGGTAGTGGACTACGAGCGAAGCAAGATGCAGCAGCGCGCTCCCACGATGCGGATACGCTTTCGCGAGATTCGCTCCGGCAAGGTTTTGGACCGCAGCTTCTCAGGCTACGACGTCAAGCTCACTCAGGCAGACGTGGAACGACGCTCCGCACAGTACATATACGACGAGGATGATGTGTGCTACTTCATGGACACCGAATCCTACGACCAGTTTCCGCTTCCCAAAGAGCAGATAGCGGAGGAACTCAACTACCTCAAGGAAGAGATGACTGTGGATTTGGTCTTCTTCGAGGACAGTCCCATCGCCATCGAGCTTCCTATCACCGTGGACCTCCAGGTGGTGGACTCACCGCCCGGCCTGAAGGGCGACACCGCAACAGGCGCGACGAAGCCCGCGACTCTCGAGACCGGGCTCCTGATACAGGTGCCGCTGTTCGTGAACGAAGGCGAGTACGTCAAGGTGGATACGCGCAACGCCACCTACCTGTCCCGGGTCTGACATGGCCGTCATATACGAGGTCTCCCAGGTAACCGCGTATCTGCGCGAACTGTTAGCGTATGACGACGTTCTCGCGGACATCTGGATAGAGGGTGAAGTGTCCAACCTTCGCCGTCCCGGTTCGGGGCACGCGTACTTCACCTTGCGAGACTCGCAGAGTTCGCTTCGCGGGGTACTGTTCCGCAACTCTCGTGGGCTCGAACATCTCCAGGATGGCGCGGCGGTCGTCGCGCATGGTCGCGTTTCACTCTATGAAGTGAGGGGCGATCTTCAGCTAATAGCGGACATAATCCAGCCGGAGGGTGTCGGTGAACTCCAGATGAGGC
Source organism: Dehalococcoidia bacterium (assembly GCA_012270665.1). The sequence continues at coordinate 10,003 of JAAXHY010000060.1, read as the reverse complement.
TGGAGCGTCTGACGCTCCAACTCGAGCGCGAGGGTCTTTTCGATCCTTCCCGCAAGCGGCCGCTGCCTGAGTTCCCCAAGCGGATTGGCGTGGTAACCTCTCCGACCGGGTCTGTCTGGCACGATATTCAGAGTGTCACAGGACGGCGATGGCCGCTCGCGGAACTGCTGATCGCTCCGGCGATGGCGCAGGGCGACGGCGCGGCGCCGACTATCGTGGAGGCTCTATCCTCCCTGAACGCCGAACCCGACGTTGACGTCATAATAGTCGCCAGGGGAGGGGGATCGCTCGAAGACCTGTGGCCGTTCAACGAGGAGTCCGTAGCCCGCGCCGTGTTCGCGAGTCTCATTCCGGTGGTGAGCGCGATAGGCCACGAGACCGACTTCACGATATGCGACATGGTGGCCGACGCGCGCGCGCCCACACCATCCGCCGCCGCCGAACTCGTGGTCCCCGACCGCGCGGAGACACTTGTTAGAGTGATAGGGGCGGCGCAGATCATAGAAAACACTGTCGCGGCGCGCGTGGACAGGGCGTGGGACGAAGTGGTCGTCCTTGCCTCTCGCGTCGAGCGCTCAGTCCCGGAATTGGACGACCTTCGCCTTCGCGTAGATGACATGCTTCACAGCGCGCAGACCGCTCTCACTCACGGTGTCGAACTGTCGCGTGCAAGAGTGTCCGGGCTGAAGTCCGCGCTTGCGCCCCTGTCTCCTCAGAGCACGCTTCGACGTGGATACGCAATCGTTTCGCCCCGCGATTCCGATAAAGTCCTGACCGATAATCGTGACGTTTCCGCAGGTGATATACTGGACATCACCCTGCACAGGGGCAGCGTCGTTGCCTCGGTCGAATCTGTGGAGGGTAGCGCAGAACGCGAATAGAAGCTGGAATTCTGGGAGGTATGAAATGACTTACTACGACGACGATATGTACCCAGTTCAGTTCAACGTTGACTACCCCGAAGAACCCAGAAATAGGCTCACCACTCTGGTCAGAATAATTCTCGCCATCCCGGTTATACTCGTTCTCGTATTCTTGCAGTTGATACTCATTTCCACGATTCTCATGATACTATTTCGTAAGAAATACCCACGCTGGTGGTTCGATTTCAACCTGGAGTTGCTCCGGTTCTCGGCCAGGGTGAACAGCTACGTTCTCCTGCTTCGTGATGAATATCCCGCCACGGATGATGAACAGGCAGTCCACCTCGATATAGCCTATCCGGACCCGGAACAGTTGAACAGATTCATGCCCCTCATCAAGTGGCTGCTGGCGATTCCTCATTACGTGGTCTTGTTCGTTCTGGGCATCATCTCGCTAATTGTGACGTTTATAGCCTGGCTGGCGATACTGATAACCGGAAGTTACCCTAGGGGGCTGTTCAACTTCGTAGTAGGAGTGTCGCGCTGGGAGAACCGTGTGAATGCCTACGCCTTTGCGCTGACGACCGACAGGTATCCGCCGTTCAGACTGGAAGAATAGACGGGAGCGAATATGGCTTCAGAGGGAGCAACGGAGAGTCAGGCCGTGCCGAACAACTTGTCGTTCGAGGAGGCGGTAAGTCTTCTTGAACAGACGGCGCAGGCATTGGAGTCTGGCGGGCTGACGCTGGCAGAGTCCACGGCCATGTATGAGCGCGGCATGAAGCTGGCTCGTATCTGCAACGAAATGCTGAACTCGGCTGAGGCGCGGATTACCAGGATCCGCACCACCTACGGCGAACAGATGAGGATGGTCGCTCCCGAAGAGGATGGCTTCGACGCCATGGAGGACATCCGCTAATGCTCAAAGCCGACTTCCACATGCACACGAACTACTCACCCGACTCGCTCATGTCTCCCGAGAAGTTGGTCCAACGATGCCTAAAAGTGGGACTGAACTGTATCGCGGTCACCGACCACAACACGACGGACGGCGCGTACCATGTTCAGAGGATTGCCCCCTTCATGGTCATCATAGCCGAGGAAGTCGCGACCAGCGAAGGGGAGGTCACCGGCCTCTTCCTGCAGGAAACTATCCCGATGCGGCTGTCGCCGGTCGAGACCGCCAAGCGGATCAAGGAACAGGGTGGACTGGTCAGCCTTCCGCACCCGTTCGACCGATTCAGAAGCGAGGTCATCACCCGCAGCGGCATAGAGGACGTTCTGCCATACGCGGACATAGTGGAGGTGTTCAACTCGCGCAACAACATGAGCGCGGACAATCAAAAGGCCTATGAATTCGCCCAGGAACACGGCCTGCTGACCTCGGGCGTCAGCGACGCCCACACTCCCATCGAGTTGGGCAGGACATACATGACCATACCCGAATTCGACGGTACGCCGGAGGGATTCAAGGCGGCGCTCGCCGAGGGGACCATCCACGCGAGGAAGATGACACCGCTCATCCATGTCGTCACGACTATGACCAAGATCAAGAAGCGCGTGTTCGGCAGATGACATCCAATCAGAAGGACTTTCTCACCTACGTCAACGGGCGCGTGATGCCGTACTCGGAGGCCATACCTATCCTCCGAAGGATCAACGCGCGGTCCGCGGGTGGTTACTACGACACGGCTCGCACCTTCGGTGGGAGGCCGTTCAAGCTTCGCCAGCACCTGGAGAGGCTCTTCAACGGGCTCGCATACTCCAAGATAGATACCGGGCTGTCGGTATCGGACCTCGAGACAATCTCGACCGGCCTGGTGGAGACGAACCACTCGCTGATGGAGGGCAGGGGTGGGGAGATGACGGTGACTCAGACGGTGACGGTCAGCCGTCCCGATTCGGCGGATGATATTCCCGGAGTGGATATCGCTATCTACTGCGAGCCGCTCGATGTATCAGGGTTCGCCAGAAGCTACGTGGAAGGCGTTCAGATCTACACCCCGAATACATACCCGGAGCCAAAGGGACAGCCCGCGGGCGACGGGAAGAGCGGCGCAGTCCAGATTCTGCCTCTAATGTCTGACGCCCAGGGGCATATCACCGAATGCAGGGGCGCGAATTTCATGTTCGTGTCGGGCGGAAGAATCAAGCTGCCGGACCGGAGCAACGTGCTTCCGGGCGTCAGTATGCAGACGGTACTGGAGATAGCGGACTACCTGGGAATTGATGTAGATGAGGGGTTGTACAACCAAGGCCGATTGTACGACGCGGATGAGGCTTTCGTATCCAGCACGCGCTACTGTCTTCTGCCCGTAGCGACGATAAACGGTTATCCTCTCGGCGACTCCGTTCCGGGGCCGGTGACTGGGAGTCTGCTTTCGCGATGGAAGGAGATTGTCCGGGTTGACTTCGTTCAGCGGACGCTAGACTCGTTATTGGAGGAATGAGTTCATCCCGAGGCAGAAAGCAAAATGAAATAGGAAACGTTTTTGTAGGTTATAATAAGCTGTGAAGCGTCTCCAAAGCAGATATTTTTGATGGGATGGGAACTATGACAACCGAATTGATTGGGATCATTGTGGCTGCCATAGCGCTCGGGGCATTGATCTCTACTTTGGCGGGATTCATGTTCGTATCCCTCAGCCGAATGGAGAGGCGACTCAACCAGCGGATAGACGGGGTCGAGAGTCGTATGGACGAACAGAAGTCCGACCTGGTCAGTCGTATGGACGAACAGAAGTCCGACCTGGTCAAGCAGATCGACGATCTTAAATATGACCATGGCAGGCGCTTGGATTCAATAGAAAGTCGTCTGCAGGCTGTTGAACAGGGCCAGGCGGAGGTCAAAGGAAGCGTGGAGACTCTTCAGAGAGTCGTGATAGCGACTTTGCAGAGAGAGATCGAGTCTGAGCGCGAACCTGTCGGCGCGGCAGAATAAGGTCGGGCTGCTGGCGTTCTATCTGGCCTCGGACGCATCGGCGTACATGACCGGTGAGACGCTGTACCTAGATGGCGGCCTCAGCCACGCCTGAGGACTACACTTCGATAACGTCGTTCTCCAGTACTCCGATGCCCTCGATGGACATCGTCACGATGTCGCCCTCTTGGAGGGAGAACTCCGGCGGGGGAACGATAGCGGCGCCGGTCAGTACGGTCGTGAGATCGGGAACGAAGTTGTGTCTTTGGATCCAGTCGGCTATCTCCTCGCAGCTTCTGGCCATTTGGGAAGTGGAGGCGCTGTCGCTCCAGACCTCGACGCCGTCGCGCGCTATGGCGCAGGTTATTTCCAGGTTTGTCGGGTTGATGTCCTCGGCGGTCACGAAGCACGGGCCGATAGAACAGCACCTGTCGAACACCTTGGCCTGCGGGAGATACAGCGGGTTCTCACCCTCGATGGCGCGACTGCTCATGTCGTTCCCTATGGTGTAGCCGACGATGTCACCCCTGTACAGGACGAATGCCAACTCGGGCTCTGGGATATTCCAGTCGGAATCGCCTCTAATGCCGACGGACTCGAAGGGGCCGACGCATCGGTCGGAGGATGCCTTGAAGAAGACCTCGGGTCGTTGGGAGTTATAGACCTTGCTGTAAACGTCCGGGGTGTCGCTCTCGCGCATCCGCTCCATCTCGCTGGTCTTGTATGTGACGCCGGCGGCCCATACTTCGGAGGGATCAAAGGGACGTTCTAGCCGATAGAATCCTTCACCGCTCCTGCTGGTGTCCATCACCTCGTTCAGGTCGAACCTGTCCGCGCTGCCCGTTTCCAGGGTGAGGTTCGTGATTTCATCCACGGACATACCTGACAGGGACGATGCCAGAAGGAGGTCAGAAAGGTCGGTAACGTCGGGGTCAAGGCTGGTGAGGTCCATGGCCACGCCTCTGTCGTTCTCGACTATGAGACGGGCTTCCCCATCGTTCGACACTAGCGTGTAGTAACGCATTGGGCGATTCTCCTCTTTCAACGGGCTTCTCTTGCCCGCTAGCTTATTCCGTCCGACTCGATGCCCGAATCATGATACATGTCCGAAGCGGGCATCGAAACCAGCCGCATCATAGACGTACCGGGGTTATTATCCAGGAATCTTCGGACTATCATGTATCCGAGGGTGTAGCCGGTCCATGCTGGAACCCTGTCGCCATCGCCGAACAGGAATCTGCGTATTTCGGTGGTATCGGATATTCCGAAACGCCTGTGGAGCCTGGGCCACATTCTCCGAGGCTTGACTTCGTCCTGGGTGTCCATCCAGCGCGGACGCGCTCCGTTCAGACACTCCTGCGCGAAGCAGTCCGATATGCCCTCGGCGACCATCGCGTCGAGAAGCGTTTCAGGCTGCTGGGTCTTCATATAAACCAGTCTGCCGCCCGAAATGCCCCTAGGGAACAGAAGATTGCGGACCAGATGGGCGTACTCGTGGACTACGTTGTAGCTCAGGTTCTCACGCCAATCGCCGCGCGGCCATACGAAGAGCAGCGTCGCGCTCGCGCCCAGGCTGAAGCCCAGCACGCCTCCGAGCTGATTTACGAGAACCGCGCTCTCCCCGTCGCCGGGGAAGATGAACATCCTGGCAGACAGGTCGGGCCTGGGGAGCGTCCCGGTCGCAATCTCCAGGGCCTGACGCGCGACCTCCTGCGGTCTGGAGTCGTCAAGTTCGGAGAGCGTCTCCTTGAGCCGGCTGGGTTCGGGATCGCCGAGTTGCCCTATGACGGAGCGGACTCCGAGTTCAACTAGAGAGGAGTGCATCTGGGCGAGTTGAGTCCTGACGTAATCGCGCATACCGTTTTCCAGTAAGTCGAGCGCTTCGGCATAGTCGAGGCCACTTGCCCGGCGGGCGAGGCGCAGCATTACTCTGTAGGATGGAATTACCGATATGGACATTGCAGAGATCCACTCGTCTTTGTTGATAGCAGACCCATACCCAGGATTTGGGCGAAGTCGCATGGGCATGGTAACAGATATGCAAAAGTAGGATTTTCGGGAATGTGGGTGGGGTTGTGGAGAAGTCTCAGGATGAAGAGGGGTATTGCCTTTGTGGACGGTATTGGGCCAGTATGTGTACTCGATTGGATCGAGTGAGAGCGATGAGGGGGGTCATATCCAGGATGAAGATAGCGAGCATAGAGACATTCCAGCTAAGTTCACCTCTGGAGCGGCCATTTGGCTGGTCGCAGGGTTGGATCGGACATCGCAGCGTGGGACTTGTGAAGGTGACCACTGACGACGGCATCGTCGGATGGGGCGAAGGCTGTGGCGGCGCGGCGGCGGCGGTCGTCGAGAATGACTTCGCGCCTATGCTGGTAGGTGAGGACCCTACCAACCGCATCGGGCTGTGGCAGAAGATGTTCGCTATGGAGTACAACGCCAACGTGGCGGTGGGACTGGGTGGTTCGGCCATAAGCGCTGTGGATACGGCGCTGTGGGATATTACGGGCAAGGCGCTGAACCAGCCAATCTATCAGTTGCTTGGAGGCAGGATGCGGGACAGGGTCGCGGTCTATGCGACCGGTCTGTACTACACGGAAGGGGAGTTTCCGACGCGGCTGCCGGATGAGGCGCGCGGGTACGTGGAGGCGGGTTTCAAGGGTATGAAGACCAAGGTGGGCGGACTGCCGATGGACGAGGACGTGAAGCGGGTGGCGGCGCTGAGAGAGGCGATAGGCCCGGACATCAAACTGATGGTGGACGCGAACCAGGCATACAACGCCACGAGCGCGATTCGGATAGGGAATCGCCTGGCCGACCTGGACATACTGTGGTTCGAGGAGCCGGTGAACGCGCAGGACATCGAGGGCTATCTTCAGGTAAAGTCGGCGCTGCCAATGGCGATAGCGGGCGGCGAGAACCTGCGCACGCGCTACGAGTTCTCGCAGTTCCTGGCACGGCGCGCATATGATATAGCTCAGCCCGATGTGATAAACGTAGGCGGAATTACTGAGATGCGTAATGTCGCAATGACGGCCAACACGCAGGGAATCCAGGTAAATCCGCATGTGTGGGGGTCTCCTGTGATGATCGCGGCCAGCCTGCACGTGGCATCTACGATACCGCCCTGCCCACCGTCCGGAGACGCTGAACCCTACGTCCAGGAGCCGGTGATGGAGTTCGATAGAACGCCGTCGCTGATTCGGGAGGGAATTATGGCCGAGCCATTCGACCAGGAAGATGGCTTCCTCGCGGTTCCCGAGGGACCCGGACTCGGTGTGGAGATAGATGAGAAGGCGGTGCGCCAACTGTCGGTATAGCTCAGAACGCATCGTGTATGAAAAGGCGCGCCACGCCGAACTTGTTTACTCCGACTCTCGGTGCTATACTTTGCGCGCTTTGAAAACAGGGGAGAGGAGGATTTCGTGGAAGGTAGAGATTTCCCCAGTTGTTTGAGTTGCACGGTGGGCGGTAAGTTGTTGCCGCTATCCGACTTTGGAAGTCAGGGCGCGCCGATACACTATAAGGCTTGGGTATGCAGCAATCCCGATTGCGGATTCAACATCAAGATTCGCAACGGGGATGTATATCTGAACGAGCCTATTGCGAACGGAGCAACTTACACGCCACGTTTCCGATAGCGACTTCAGGCGTCCTCATACCAAGAACAGCCCCGTCGTTGCGGGCTGTTTTTTTGCTGCTACCGTCACCGAAGGGATGTTTCGGTCATGCGACGGGTTGCGCCAACTAACCGTCCCTTCGTACGAGGAAAAGGGCAGCGAACCCCGCGTGTCCGACAGAGCCTCGAATGATATAATGACGTGCAGTACGTTTCAGAAGACACAACCTACGGGAAGTCCCGACGGATGCACTACTATCCGCAGAAAACATACTCCGACCCCACACCGCGACGCCCTCGCCGGATCTTCTTCGTGGGGGTCTTTTCGACCCTTATGGGCATCATAGTACTGATGGGAGTTTGTATATACACGGTATTCGGAATTTACAACAAGTCTAATCTTGAGAACCTTAACACAGCTATGCAGGGGCCGGTATCGTTGCCGGGACATCCGACCGTCTCCAAGACGCAGGTACACAGGACGCCGGTTACAGATGGCGCATTCAACAAAATAGAGGTCATCAGGAATCCGCAGCCTGTGGTGAAAGACGAACCGAAGTCTGAATATGCGCCTGCGGCGAAGAGAGTGACAACGGAGACGGAAACATCGCCACCGTCTGAAGAGTCCGCGCCGACTTTACCGTCAGTGGAACCCGTCGAAGCCGTCAAGGCGACTGCCCAAGTATCCGATCCGATTGTGGAGGGAGCTCCCGCTCCCGAACAGACGGTATCCGATGTGGAATTTGATGCCCGCGAGCTCGTATTGGTGTATAACACCATCTATCCCGGACACAGGATTCATCCAAAGTACTGGGATCACCCGCTGGAGGCAGGCGCAGACGAGTATACATATGGTGTCATACCTAGAGAGGATGGATTCCTGGAGGTTGCGCCCGACAATGGGCTGCCGAAAGGATCGTTGTCCGACGCCGTACACATCCGCATTCCGAGCATTGGCGTTGATTCGGAAGTGGCCACTCTGGCCATTCTGGATCTCGGCGACAGCAAGCAGTATGAGACCCCTGACCACGTTGTCGGCAGAATACCGGAGACCTCGAATCCAGGGGAAACAGGCAATACGTGGCTGTTCGGCCATCTCGAGAGCCCCATCCGCGGCGAGGGCAACGTCTTCAGAAGGCTGCCAGATATCCCCGAGATTCTTAAGAACGGAGATCCGGTATATGTGACCCTTCTGAACATGGATGGCGAAGAGTTCATGTACCAGATTACCAGCACAACAGTCGTACACAGAGACGATCTGTCGCTCTATGACACGGAAGACGCGACCGTCACGCTGGTCGCGTGCGTGCCCAGGCTCATTTACGATCACCGTATCTTGGTCTCTGGCAAACTGGTTGGTATCAGAAAGCCCGCCTAGGTCATAGATCCCGGGGTCCCTACTGACAGCACGTCGCGCATGACTGTTATGAAGCGCTGTGTGGGCTTCGACAGCCTCTTGCCCTTGAGGGTTATGATTCCGCCCTGTTCGACTGGGAGTATGTGCGCCAGGCTTATGACCCCAAGCACCTCGTCGTCTTCCGGGTCAATGGCGAGCCTAGGACCCACAGATACGCCCATTCCCAGCGCTACGTACCGCTTGATCATGTCCATGCTGTCGAGATCCACGACTATCTCGTAGTTTACCCCACGCCTCTTGAGTTCGGACTCGAGGAGGTCGCGGGTATGAGTTCCCTCACTCATTAGGATGAGGGGATAGTGCGCTATCTGTTCCAGGGATTCCACCGGATGATTTGCGAGAGGATGATCTAAAGGGGTAATCAAGACGCGTTCATATACGAAAAGCCCCTCGAAGGAAAAAGCTTCGTCCCGGTCATAGTGCTGGATGATGCCGATGTCGGCCTCTCCTTCGGAGATCATCTGGCTCACCTGGATCCTGGTGGCCGACTTGATGGTGAGGTGGATATGAGGATATCGAGCGAGGAATACTCGCACTACTCTCAGTAGAGTGTGAGGAATGATGTCCGGCGTGGCGGCCAGAACAACAGGACCACGTTCCTCGGCCTCAGCGGTCGTATCGGCAAGACCGTCAATGCCTTCGACCAGAGGTGTCGCCAGTTCGGACAGTCGCCGACCGGCAAGAGTAAGCTGGATAGGCCGCTTAACGCGGTCGAAGAGGACAGTGTTAAGTTCGCCCTCCAACTTCTTGATGTGCGTCGTGACTGTGGGCTGGCCGATGCCAAGCCGCTCGGCGGCGCGCGAAATGCTGCGGAGGCGCGCAGCCATGCAGAAACTCCTGAGCTCTCTTATCTCCACTTTACGTCCCTATATCAAGAAAACAGATGATATATATCCATAAATATCTCTTTTCAAGATTATATCATCTTGAGATAATTGTATATGTAGAAAACATTATAGTCCATTCCGATACAAATGGGGTGGCAGAAGAAAGGAGACGCACCATGATGAACAGAGTGAAGAGGATGCTTAGCAGGCCGCGTCTTTCGACCGCGACCAGTGTGGAGAGCTACTTCGGAGCCGTGAACAAGCCGGGGGAGTCCGGCGGCCCTACTTTCGAGGAGGCGCAGAAGGACTTCCGGGACATCCACAGCAGACTCTCCAGCCTTCACAGCTAAGCGA
>JAAXHY010000413.1 GCA_012270665.1 Dehalococcoidia bacterium | reverse complement strand
CCGCGAAGGCGGGAACCCAGGGTTGAGGGGCCGGGCCGGTTGCAATACATCAGAAACACATTGAAGTGGTACTAGTTCATCCAGAAGCGAGGCCGGAACCAGCGTGAATGTCGCGCCGGTGTCCACAAGAGCGTCGAGTCTCTCGAATCTTTCTCCCCAAGGGTCGCCTGCCTATCTCTATCGAAACGCTGAACACACCCGTCGCTCTGATGCTCCCTATCAACCGCTCGCCTCTACCGGGTAACTGTGTTCCTCTCTGAGGATGCGCTTAAGCACCTTGCCCAGGGGATTGCGGGGAAGCTCTGAGAGAACAACGACCGACTCCGGCTTCTTGAAACTGGCCATTCGCTGGCGGCAGAACTCTATCACGTCCGACTCGTCCACTTCGCGCCCCGGTCTGGCGACGACCAGTGCCCTCACGCGCTCACCCCAATCCAGATCGGGCACGCCGATTATGGCCGCCTCGTCTATATTGGGATGGGAGTGAAGCACCTGCTCCACCTCTTCGGGAGAGATCATCTCGCCGCCCCGCTTTATAAAATCCCTGGCCCTTCCGGCAAGAAAGATGTAGCCGTCCTCGTCCATGTAGCCCAGGTCACCGGTGAAGAGCCAGCCGTTGCGGATCGTCTCAGCCGTAGCCGACTCCTGCCCCCAGTAACCCTTCATCAGCCTGTCACCACGCGCGACGATCTCGCCGGTCTCGCCGCCGGCCATGTCATCGCCGTTCTCGTCAACGATTCGGACCTCCACATCCGCGAGCGGCTTGCCGATGGAGGCCAGCCGCTTCAGCTTGCGTTCCACCTCCTCCGGGCTGCCGTTCAGGACGTGGTCTTCGGGCGGCAGCATAGTAATCGTAGCCGCCGTCTCGGTCTGGCCGAATGCGTTGATGAACTGCGCGTTCGGGAACTCGACTATCGCCCGCCTGATCACCTCGACAGGCATAGGCGCGGCTCCGTAGGTGATGACCTGAAGGCTGCTCATATCGTGCTTGTGGAAGTCCTCGTGGTCCATCAGCATCTTGAGCATCGTCGGCACCACCATAGCGCGGTCCGCCCGTTCCGTCTCCACCAGCCACATCCACTCCCTCGCCTCGAACTGTCGCTGGATTATCAGACTGCGACCGCCGTATATGGCGCTCATCATCGCCTGCATTCCAGCTATGTGATAGAGGGGCACTGTCAGGATGTTGGATTCTCCGATCTCGGGGTCAGCCGGAGAGACGTTGCTCAGGATATAGGAGGAGAAACTGTTATGACTGAGCATGACACCCTTAGGGAATCCCGTCGTCCCAGCCGTGAACATCAGCACGGTCAGGTCATCGTCGTCTGACAGCGGCCATAGGTCTTCTTGCTCGGCCTCTTCGATCAAGGTCTCATAGGACAGCCAGCCGTCCCTCGGCTCGTCCATGGCGATGAGGTGTTCCACACTCTCCAACTGCGGCGAAATCGCTTCGACCATGTCCACGTAGCGACCGCCGACGAGAAGTGCCCTCGGACCCGAGTCGTTGACCATGTAGGCGACCTCATCGGCGCGCGCCCGGAAGTTGAGCGGCACGAACACCGCATCCAGCTTGGCGGCGGCGAAATAAGTCTCGATTACCGAGTCCGTGTTGACTTGAAGTACCGCGACCCTATCCCCCGCGGAAACGCCAAGGGTCCCCAGCGCGGACGCCAAGCGATTGACCCGGCTCTGAAGCTCCTCGAAGGTCGTGCGCTTTCCCTCGAACACCATAGCCGTCCTGTCCGGGACTATGGCTGCGGAAATCATAAGGAACTCGGATGTGTTCATAGCGCTGCTGTCTCTCCCTGCCAGTCTGAACAGCCATGCCGGGACCATATCGGGGGCTGTTCCGCTTTGCGGTTCTGCTACATGCCAAAGCGAAGATAACATACCACCAAACTATCGCTGAATTCCACTTGCTTGAAATGGCGAATATGCCAGACTATAATTGTCTGGATTTTCAAGATAGCCTGTCGCCTATGCGTAGGGCAGCTGAATCCCTCGATTAGGAGGACTACAAGGAAATGACCTATATCATCGCGGAGCCGTGCGTGGACGTGAAGGATGGAGCTTGTGTGGATGTCTGCCCCGTGGACTGCATCTACGGCTTGGACGAAGACGACGATAACCAGCTCTTCATTCATCCCGAAGAGTGCATTGACTGCGCGGCGTGCGAGCCGGTCTGCCCGGTTACCGCCATCTTCGCCGAAGATGATGTACCGCCCGAATGGGACAACTTCATTGATATCAACTACGAGTACTTTGGAATGTCCCGCTAAGTCGGTTCGTCAGTACCATTAGAATTGAAATATACCCTGCTCTCCTTTCCTGAATCCACGGAATGGACTAGGCAGGGTATTCTTTGGCAAAATCATATTCAAATCCGATGGTCGCGGGACACGCGCT
>JAAXHY010000430.1 GCA_012270665.1 Dehalococcoidia bacterium | reverse complement strand
TGGGCGCAGCAGATCTCGTCGTGGGAGTACCAGTTCACCCTGAACGACCACTGGAACTATCCGGACCCGGTCATCGGAGTGCACCGCATCTACCTCTGCGGCAACATCAAGAACCAGATCTGGTCGAACACCCAGGGCTACTGCAACGAGAAGGTGGACGCGCTGCTCCAGGAGGCGGGACAGACCCTCGACTTCGACAAGCGCAAGACGCTGTACGAGGAATTCCAGCTCCACGTCAACGAGGATCTGCCGCTCTACTACATCAACGAGGAGCCCTACGTCACGGCGTCGCACAAGACGGTGATGAACCCGCCGGAGACGGTGTGGGGCGCGATGCAGCCGATGGACGAGGTCTGGCTTGACCGCTGAGGCGAACCACGTCCAGTCGGGCACCGGTGGGGGGCGGCGCGGCGTCGTCCCTCACCTCATGGTGAAGTCATCGAGTGGGTTCATGAATTCCGTGACCACGTTCGCGCCGGTGACTTCCGTCCGACTGATGAACGGTGACATTGCGCATGGCAGATTCGCCTGAAACACGGTCCAATATCGCATTATCAAGCAGATTTGCCTGATAATAAGTGGTTGACTCGCAGAGTCGAGCGAGCAAGATGCGCTGAAGGATGAATAGATCGGTTTACATCGAATCCTCGGTCATCAGCTATCTCGCGTCTCGGCCGAGTCGGGATCTTGTCATTGCCGGGCACCAGGCAATCACCGCGGAGTGGTGGGACAGCCACCGTTTGCGGTATGACGTTTATGTATCGCCGTTGGTGATGGAGGAAATCTCGGCAGGTGACGCTTCGGCGGCGGAAGAGCGCCTTAGGGTGATCGAAGATATCCCGAGCGTCTCGATTGCAGCAGAGGCCGAATCATTGGCGTCCGCGCTACTGGCATCCAATGCTGTTCCAGCGAATAGCGCCCGTGATGCATTGCATATCGCAATTGCCGCGACCCAGGGGATGGATTACCTTGTCACCTGGAACTTCAAGCATATCAACAACGCCAGTACGCGCACTATGGTAGTCAACGTGGTGTCAAGTTCGGGTCTGGTTTGTCCGGTGCTGTGCTCGCCGGAAGAACTCATGGGTGAAGATGATGCGTAATGATCCAATCGTCGAAGAAATGCGGGCGCATGGGCGGGTGTTCGCTGCCAGGCATGGTAACGACATCCGGCGCATATGTGAGGCATTGAGAGAGTTGGAGACCATGTCTGGGCACAAGGTCGTGCACCGCGAACCGAAGCGTCTGGAGCGAAAAGCTGCGAGCTAACCAGTCGTTCCAGCCGACGGCC
>JAAXHY010000244.1 GCA_012270665.1 Dehalococcoidia bacterium | reverse complement strand
AGAGTTCTTTCGCTGTCTTTTGGCCTACGCTATAAACAATGATTTATACATATGTTCTGAATACATGGCATAATTGTAGCATAGAATGAAGTATCAGGCGAAACCGTGAAAGACTCCGCAAAGACCTTGTATGACGCAAGGGAATTGGTGTGGACTAGGTATCGTGTGGGCTATAATGGGCTTCAGGAGTGAGTAGAAACTTTGCAGGATACACATACATACGTGACCGAGTACGCGGATGAGTTGATAGAGACGCCGCGCGCCCATCTGCGTCTGGCTCTCGCCCAGGATGAGCGTGGCTTGGTTCTCACCTACCAGGACAGGGAACTCCTCCGCTGCTTTCTTACTCCGAATGGAATGCTGGCGGGAGGGTTCGTCGCTAAGGCGTTGGGTGTGAATCTTCCCCCACTTGGTGAATCGGTCATTGCCAGGGTATCCACTGGCGTGCTCTACCGCGTTCTGGGGGTCGCCAGGCTGGACTACTCAGAGGACGCTTCCTACGTGATTCTCGAGACGCTTCTGGAAGAGGCCGAGATGCAGCGTGGAGCGAGGAGCCTGGCAGATTAGTTCCTTTGCTTTGACCGCACCATCCCACTATAATCTTTGCGAATTTGCAGTTATACCTTGAGGGCGAACTCCCTATGGATTACGGACAGTTGGAAGCCGGTCAGGTCGTTTCCAGCAACAGCTATTGCCTGGATTCTGCGCTTGTTTTCGACTATGTGAGAGCCGTTCAGGATGATAGCAGGCTGATTCTCGATGACAGCGGCGCTGAGCTGGTTCCTGCGATGGCGGTCGCGGCTCTCAGTATGAGAGGCGTGGTAGAGGACCTGAGGATTCCGGGTGGTACGCTCCATGTGGGCCAGGAGTTCCAGTTTTCCGGCGCCGTCTCAGTGGGGCAGTCCGTGGACTGTGTGGCTACGCTCACTCAGAACTCTGTGCGTGGAGACTGGCGGTTTCTGGTTGTTGATTGCCAGGTAATTGGCGAGAACGACGCTGAAGTCATGAAGGGCAAGAGTACCATTATGATTCCGGCTGATCTAGGTCCGCGCGAGGTGGGGCGATGATGCGGAAAGGGGATCCGCTCCCAACTATCGAGAAGGTCGTCACGCAGGATCAGATCGAGAAGTACGCGCGCGCATCCGGGGACTTCAATCCCATACACGTTGATCATGAATTCGCCGCATCCACGCAGTTCGGGGGGACTATCGCGCACGGCATGATGGTCGCGGCGACTATTTCGGAGATGATGACGGCGGCCTTTGGACGAAACTGGCCTGAGAGTGGCAGCATGAAGATAAGGTTTCGTTCGCCCGTGAAACCCGGCCAGCGGATTACGACCCAGGGCAGCGTCCGTCGTGTTGACGCGGCGAACGGCATCAGCAGAATCTCGTGTACGGTATCGGTTGTGAAAGAAGATGGTGAAACGGCAATAGCGGGACAGGCCGAGGTAAGGCTTTCCACAGGCTCGAAATAACCCTCGAAGGGAGAAGGCTCAGTGGCTTCTGAGAAAGAAATCGTGAGAATAGCGGTGGACGCTATGGGAGGAGACCATGCGCCTTCGGAGATTGTCAAGGGAGCAGTGCAGTTCGCGTCAGGGGGGCGGGGATTCGTATTGCTTGTCGGCGATCCTGAAGCTCTGCAAGATGAACTTGCCCAGTACGAGACCTCCAAGTTGCCAATCCGCGTAATTCCGAGCGAGGGAGCCATACACGAGGGGGAGCAGCCCGCCCTGGCGCTGCGACAGAAGCCCAAGGCGTCTATCCTGGTTTCCACTGGCTTGGTCAGGCGCGGCATGGCGGACGCCTGCGTGACGATGGGTTCCACGGGCGCGGCTATGGCGGCGGCGGCGGTGGTTCTGGGACTCGCCAAGGGTGTGGAGCGTCCGGCTCTGGGTGGTCCGGTAGTCGGGATCGCGTCTGAAACCTGCATCCTGGACCTCGGCGCGAACGTGGACTGCCGTCCGCTCCAACTGCTCAGTTTCGGCGCGATTGGGGATGTATTCGCTCGCTCGTTCTGGGGACACGAGAACCCGCGCGTCGCGCTTCTCAGCGTGGGCGCGGAGGCGGGCAAAGGCAACCGGCAGGTGAGCGAGACGACCGAGATGTTCGAGCGGAGCGGCCTGAACTTCATAGGGAATATCGAGGCGAACGACGTGCCGAAGGGAGCGGCTGAAGTGGTGGTGTGCGACGGATTCGTAGGCAATATCGTTATGAAGTTGACGGAAGGGCTTGGGCAGAGGCTCACCGAGCGTCTAAGAGAGAGCCTGAACGACAAGCTGTCGGAGGCAGAACTGGATGCCCTGCTGGATGATTTCTACGGTATCAACAACGTAGTGGAGACGCGGGGTGGCGGGCCGCTGTTGGGCGTCAACGGGGTGAGTGTGGTCGGCCACGGTTCGGCGCGCGCGGACGCAGTGGAGCGCGCTATCGGCATGGCGAAACTGGCGGTGGATACCGACTTCATTCCACAGATGAACCGGCAGTTGGAAGAGTTGGAATCGAGGCTTGAAGCCTAGTCTATTGATCGAATTTCGATAGAATTGACATACATGCAACAACAGTTTT
Source organism: Dehalococcoidia bacterium (assembly GCA_012270665.1). The sequence goes on along the minus strand of JAAXHY010000244.1, from coordinate 7,103 downwards.
CAGGAGTGGGCAGGAGGAATCTTGGGCAAATCTGACATAAGCGGACGATTCGCGTTGGTGACAGGCGCGTCTAAAGGCATTGGCAAGGCATCAGCGTTGAAGTTGGGCGAACAGGGGGTCAATGTCGCCGTCAACTATAACAGCTCGAAGTCCGAGGCAGAGGACACCGCGTCGCAATTGACCGATCTGGGAGTTGAGGCATTCATCGTGAAGGCCGATGTAAGCAGTCTCGGCGAAGTTTCAAACATGGTTGACGAGGTAACGGAGCGATTTGGTCAGATTGATATTCTTGTCAACAACGCGGGAATCATCAGCGACAGCCTGCTTATTCGCATGTCGGACAAAGCTTGGGATGATGTCATAACAACCAATCTGAACGGCACCTTCTATTGTACGAGAGCGGTTCTGCGCGGGATGATCCGTCGCAGATGGGGGCGCATAATCAATATTGGTTCAGTGGTCGGAATCCGAGGGAACATAGGCCAGGTCAACTACTCCGCGTCCAAGGCCGGGATAATCGGGTTCACCAAGGCGCTGGCGAAAGAGGTGGCTTCGCGAAGCATAACGGTCAACACCGTAACCCCAGGTTACATAAACACGGATACGGTGGACGTACTTCCCCAGGCGACCAAGGACCGCATCATGACCTGGATTCCGCAAGGTCACTTTGGAGAGGTTGACGACGTGGCGCACATGGTCGCATTCATAGCGAGCGAGAAGGCGCGCTACATGACCGGGCAGATCGTCAGCATAGACGGCGGAATGGCCATATGAGGCTAGACGGCAAGGTCGCGCTGGTGACCGGCGGGTCGCGCGGCATTGGCAAGGCAATAGCTCTGGAGTTCGCCGACCGCGGGGCGAACATCGCCTTCAACTACCTCCGCAATCACCGAGCCGCTCGTGAGACCCAGAAAGAGATAGAATCCCTCGGCGTTCGTTGCCTAAGGGTGAGGGCGCACCTGGGCGACGAAGCAAAGATTGCCGACCTCTTCGAATCGATTGACGCCGAGTTCGGCAGACTGGACATCTTGGTCAACAACGCGGCTACCGGAGTGCAGCGTCCCGCTTTGGAATTGGAGTCGAAGCACTGGGACTGGACGGTCAACGTGAACGCGAAGGCGGCCTGGATGTGCGCAGTCGAGGCCTCTAAGCTGATGAAAGACGGTGGTCACGTGATCAACATCACGAGCGAGGGTTCGCGGCGTGTGCTGCCGTTGTATTTCTCCGTTGGTGTGTCCAAGGCATCACTGGAGGCGATAACCCGCTATCTCGCCGTTGAACTCGCTCCTGTGAACATATCGGTCAACGCGGTATCCGGCGGCTACGTGGATACCGGGGCGCTGGACCACTTCCCAACCAAAGAAGAGATGCTGGAGGCCGGGAGAAACACACCCGTGGGCCGGATGGTAACGGTGGAAGATATAGCCAAGACCGTCGCGTTCCTGTGTACCCCGGACGCGGAGATGATACGCGGGCAGGTCATCGTGGTTGATGGCGGGGTTACGCTGAAGTCTGGCGGGTAGTTCAGGTCAGGGTAGTCTAGTCGTTGTACTCGGGTGTACGAACGTCTCTGACGATAGCCGGAGTCGTCTCGCTGCCCTCGGACTCGATTTCCACCTTTGCGCCGTCCTCATAGTGTCGCTTCCTGAGAAATGCGAGCGCGATTCCGGGCGCGGATGAGGTGACCTCTCCCGCCGCGTTGCCGTCCGCTATGACCGAAGAGCCGGGTTCGACAATCAGCCCGTCGCCAAGTTCCAGGCGGCACATGAAGCGCTGCACGCGGTCGTAGGTGTTGAGGCGGGCGACGACTTCTTGGCCGATGTAGCAGCCCTTGTTGAAGCTGATATGGGGCTTGAGGTTGGCCTCCAGGGGGTTGCGGTCTTCATTCATTTCGGAGGGGTAGGCGGCGATGGCCTGCTCGATTCTGAGAGTGCGGAAGTCGTCTTCGTCCAGTGTATTCAGGCCGAAGTCGGGCAGAGGCGATTCTGAACGAGCAATAATCCGGTACGCCGGCAACTCCCCGAGATCTGCGCGTATTATAGTGGCCAGAGAATCGCAGTCTCCGGTCTGCGCGTGGGAGAGGTCGGATGTGAGTGGGGTGGGGATATATCCATCGTCGGCCAACAGGTCTGTCGCATTGCCGCCTATGTAGAGGCGTTCCGAGGTCTTGTCGGTGATGTCCTCGACGCTGACATCCTCTATGAAAGTATAGAAATCTATCCACTCGGCCACCTTTTGCTGGGTTCCCGGACTTGTGAGAACCAGAAGGTCGTCGCCCCGGTGGAGGATATGAAGTAGATCTATGATTCGCCCCTTGTTGGTAGTGAGGACGCTGCTCATGCCGTGGCCGGGTTGGAGTTGCTCAAGGTCGTTGGTAGAGAGGCGATTGAGAAGGTCAATCGCGTCGGAGCCGGACACTATCAGCCTTCCGAAGTGAGTCATGTCGAACAAGACTGTTTCAGTCTGAAGGCGGGATGTAAGAGTGGTTCGCATGGCAGTGGTGGTCACTATGAGTCTCCCTGAAAGAAGGAACGCCGCGTTTGCGGGCGCGGCGTTTCGTTGTTGGACGGGATTGTGTCTGAGCTATACGCTGAACGAGGTTCCGCATCCGCAAGTAGTCTTGGCGTTGGGGTTGTTGAATACGAAGCCCTTGCCGTTGAGTCCACCGGAGTATTCGAGCACGGTGCCGGCGAGGAAGATGTAGGACTTACGGTCCACGAACAGCCTGAGGCCGTGTTCCTCGATCACCTTGTCGTCTTCTTTCGGTTCGTCTATGAGGTCGAGCACATAGGTCATGCCGGCGCATCCGCCTCCCTTGACAGCGACGCGGAGATTGGAGTCGGGCTTGCCGGACTGGGTGGCGAAAACGCGCACATGGTCGGCGGCTTCTTCGGAGATATTGATGGTCAGAGGAGACGGCATCGTCTTGGTTGTCATTGTCCCATGCTCCCGGAGCTAAGTGGTGCAGTCCGAATATCGGTTTGAGGTGTCATTCCAATTCTACTATGCGGTTAGTTCGGCGTCAATTTGATTGTGATTCGCTGATGCACTGTTCGAGCAGGGAAAAGGCGCGGGCGGCGAAGACCCACATATTGGCCTCGCGGTCGGAGTCGCCGGTCTCGACGGTTATCACACGTTCGACGGGTCCGCTTACGGCTATGCATGCGTGTCCGGCCGCGTCTCCGTAGCGGTTGCCGGTCGGGCCGCTCGCGCCCGTCTCGCCGAGTCCCCATGTGGTACCGAGCAGTTCGCGGACGGTGGCGGCTTTGAGGGCGGCGTACTCTTCGGTGCTGGCTCTCATTCCCTCCATGGCTTCATCGGGGATGTTCAGCAGACCCTTACGGGATGTGTGCGTATAGACGACCGCGCCGCCGAGGTAGTAGGCGGACGCGCCCGGAATCGCTACCAGCGCCGCGGACAACAGGCCGCCGCACGACGACTCCGAAACGGCGATTGTCTCACCCCTGTCCTTCAATATCTGGCCCACTGTGGCGGCCATGGAACTCAGATCGGGCATGATCTTCTCCTAGATTAGTCTTTAGTTATCAGTTATGAGTCGTCAGATGCTTGCTCCCCAAGCTATGGCGATGGGCGGTCTCGCGCTATGCGGATGCGAGTTCGGGCATGACTTCTTCGGCGAACAGGGTAAGGGATTCTTTTATCTGTTCGTTTGGGATGCGTCCGCGCCGGTTGAACTCAAGTATGCACTCGTTCATGCCGGGCAGTTGTTCCCGAAGGCTTCGCAACCGCTCGACGCAGCCCTGTGGGTCGTCGTAGATCGAATAGCTCAGGGCCTCGTCGAAGTCCCATGTCGCCCATCCGCCGACTCCGCTCGAGAAGCTGTGCCTGCTGGTGCCAACGGACGATGCGGTGGCGTCGGGCAGATTGTGAACGATGTCGTCGTCGCGCCAGTTGAGACGCATCAGATCGCGCGCCTTCTGTCTGGTCTCTGCTACGAAGAAGGATATATTGACGTTGAAGGGTTGAGGCTGGTCACTCCCTTCGGCGGGTTTTGCATCGTCGAATTCCTTCAGCCTGTCAATGAGGCGCGGCATCGGCTGGCTGAGGGTCGTCCCTATGACTCCAATCCCGAGTCCGGCGGCATATGCAAACGTCTCATCGCTGTTGGCGGCGAGGAGGAGGGGCGGGTGGGGCTTTTGTTCCGGCTGTGGTAGAACGGGCTGATCTTTCACGCTCCAGTACTTGCCCTGGAAGTTCACTCGCTCCCGCGTCCAGGCCAGCTTGACCAGTTCGATTCCTTCCGCGACCCTTTCGCGGCTTTCGTGTCCGCTTATGTCGCCTCGCTGGCCGAATGTCTGGCCTGCGGGTGAGCCCCAGCGTCCACCGAGGCACAGGTCGAGCCTGCCCTTTGTCAAGATATCGCAGGTGGCCGCCTGTGTGGCCATGTGAAGCGGATGGTGCAGGTTGAACTGGGCGGCGAGAGTGCCGAACCTGATCCGTTCGGTATGCTGCGCCGCGGCGCAGGCGACCATGAGGGGATTGGACATCGGTCGGGCAGGGAAGAACACCGACTCGGCGAGCCATGCCGTATCGAAGCCCAGCTTATCGGCCAAGGCTATTTGCTCAATCGTCTCCCAATGCTTGCGCGGCACAGATGAGTCCACGAACCCTGGAACTTGCCAAAATACTCCGAATCGCACGCGCTCCACTCCTGATGATAACGCTGTTATTGCCCTGCCTGCGGCAAGGCGTCATCTCGTACATTCAAGGAAACCGGCTCGACAGGGTAGCGTTCGCGCCATGCTTGAAAGCCTCCCTCGAGGACCGCCGTCTCAAAGCCCATCTCCATTAGTTTGCGCGCCACACGGACACTGGTGATCTCGTTCGGTCAGGCGCAGTAGGCTACTATGAGCCTGTCTCTGGGCTGATCCGAGGCCCATTCTATCACTTCGTCGGGCAAAACTCTTATGTCCTGCGGTATCCGCGACCCGAGCGCGTCGTAACTGGATCTGGATCTGACGTCGAGGATAATGGGCGCGTCCTGGTCTTGAGTAGAGGCCCACAACTCTTCGGGAGCAATGTAGCGAACATCGCCCCCGGATTCTATGAAAAGGGCTGGCGCGCCGCTTTCTCGCTCCTCTTCGAGCGTGGCCGCCGCGGCCCGCCTGGCGTACCACTCTGAGATTGGGCTGGCAGAGGCGCTGTGTATGACGACAGAAGCGATTACTACGACTCCCACCGTGGCGAGCAGCATCTCGGATCCGGGGATACCAGCCTGTACTACCAGCAGGGCAAGCAGCAGAGAATTCAATCCACGCGGCCCGAACCAAGCTATGAATCCCCTAGCTTCCCAACTCATCTTGGCGGGGAGCAGAACAGCGCTCAGGACTCCGGGGCGGATGAGGAATATCACGATAGCCGCAAGGCCGAGGGCAGGGAGTATCTGCACTTCGCCCACCATACCGGACAGCGCGGCTCCGAACAGAACAAAAGACAGCAGCATGGCGACCTCGGAAGTGGTCTCGCCATAGTCCAGGAAACAATCGCAGAGGGTCTGGTTCAGGGCTACGACGGCGAAACCCGCGGCGAACGCGCCCAGGAAGCCATCACCTCCCGCAGATGTGGTCGCTGTGTATGCGGCCAGCACGAGGCCGATTCCATAGAGGGCCTGGTATTCCTGTCGAACTCCGAAGCGTCTGTCTATCCGACTCATCAGCCAGGCGCCAATGCCTCCGATGGCGAATCCGATGGCCGGGCCGAGGACAAGCAGTTTGAGCAAGAAAGCTACCCACTCTCCGGCCTGCGCGGCTTCTCGACCAGCTACGGCTATAAGCACTAGTACGATGGGCAGAACCACGATGTCATTCATACCGGCTTCTACTCTGAGGATTTGTCTTACCGAGCGCGGGATACGGTGGTCGCGGATGATTTCGCGCAGTATCACAGGATCGGTGGAGGCGAGTACGGCGCCCCCAATGAAGGCGATTGTCCATCCGAATCCCACCACCAGGGCCAGAGGAACGGCTCCGAGGGCGATTATGACGCCTGTCCCGGGGCCGAGTACCAAGAAGGGGATGAACCATCGCTTGCCCATCTCGTCAACCTGGAGCTTGGCCGCGTCCAAGAAGAGGACGAGGGCCATAGTGAGCGCGGCGACGACCTCCAGAATCAGATCATGGGGCCCCACGTCGAGGACGCCAACTTCGGCGTGTCCGAGGAAAAGGCCCAATCCCAGAAATATGAGGGGAAGTGAGAGTGGCGACCTTTCCACCAAGCCGGACGCCAAGGCGGTAACGGTGAGAATCACCGCTATCATACCGAACATCAGCATCAAGTCGCCCAATGAGGTACTCCGGGGTGTGTTCTAAGAAGCCTTGTGGAGGCCTCCACTTGTCTTACGGTGGAGTCGGATGCGCCGAGAGCGGATCAGCCCGCGCCGGACAGGCGCTCGGTGAACCATACCAAGCTGTTGGCGGCCTGGTCGAGAAGGGCGCTTACTTCAGGGTCGGTTATGGCCCCCGATTCGTCCATGAAGTTGGCGACCTGAGGAAGCAGGACGCGGGGCTGATGAAGCACGAAACCGCCTTCGGACTCCAAGCTGTAAGATGCGTGAACGTGCATCCTGGCACAGGCCGACCGGCCTGGTCCGGTACCTATGATGAGGAAGACTTTGCCGTTGAGCAGGTTGCCCCTCCTCGACAGCCACTCAAGGGCGTTCTTGAGCGCCGAGGTCATGGATCCATTGTACTCAGGGCAGGCAACTATCACGGCGTCGGCCTCACGGACGGCGTCGCGGAGAGCTTCGGCTTCCTGGGGAATGCCCAGCGCCTCGATGTCCGGGTGGAACAGCGGGACGCCATTCAGATCGAAGTACTCGGTCTCGACGCCTTTGTCGGCGGTCTTCTCCAGCATATTCCGCAATAGCTTCAGGTTCCAAGACTCCTTGCGGAGGGAGCCACATATGCCAAGTACTTTCAATCTTGCTCCTTGCTGAGGGTACTCTTGAATCGGGTCGGCATAAAAAGACTAGAAGTATCGGCAACCATAGTCAAGAATGACTGTCTTCGCTCACTTCGGATTGTATCTCATGTATACACTCAAAGTATCGGTATCTTCCAGGGCCTTTGCAAAGTCGGGGACGA
>JAAXHY010000276.1 GCA_012270665.1 Dehalococcoidia bacterium | reverse complement strand
CCGCGCTCCGATACCTGGACCACAAGCTGACAGCTTCTCACACCCGCCAACCGAAGATATAATCAAGCAATGTCTACCGGTGTAAGCCGAGCTCGTTCCGCGTCCTGGACAGGTCGACTCCCCTTCTTCTACGGATGGGTAGTCCTTGTAGTTTGCGCTCTGGGCATGTTCGCGTCCGGGCCGGGACAGACGTATGGCGTCTCGGTCTTCGTTGATCCCATCATTGAGGAGCTTGGTTGGTCCAGGACAAGCGTATCGGGGTTGTACACCGCGGGCTCGCTCACGGCGGCGGCGGCCATGTTCCTGGTGGGCCGCCTGCTTGACCGCCACGGCGCGCGGGCGACACTGCCGGTTGTGACGCTGCTCTTTGGATTCGCCCTGGTATTCATTAGCCTAGTCTCTCAGCAGTGGCACCTCTACGTTGGCTTCGCGCTTATCCGCATCCTGGGTCAGGGGTCTCTTACGTTGATTCCAACCACCCTGGTAGCTCTCTGGTTTGCGCGGCTTCGCGGCAGAGTTATGGCGTTGAACTCCCTCGGGTCCGTGGTCAGCCAGGCTGCGTTCCCTCCCCTCATCACCATCCTCATCTCGGCCTACGGCTGGCGCAGCGCCTGGGTAGCCCTGGGCCTGATTGTCTGGCTGCTTATGCTGATGCCCGCTATCCTTCTGATACGCAGGACTCCGGAGTCTGTGGGGCTGCTTCCCGATGGAGACGGAGCGCAATACAACGAGCAGACGCCGTCAACCGTTGCAGGCGAAGTGAACTTCACCCTGCCCGAAGCGCTGAAGACCCGCTCGTTCTGGCTGTTGATATTCGCGGGATCTTCACAGTCGTTGATAGGCACCGCTCTTGTGTTTCACCACGTGTCCGTGATGGACAGCCTGGGCCTGGACGCCGTTGTCGCGGCCTCGGCGCTCAGCGTAATTGCGCCCGGCGCCCTGTCCGGGACCTTCCTGGCGGGTTTCCTGTGCGACAGATACCCCAACCGGTTCGTGCTGATGGGCGGCCAGCTGGTCCTCGTATTCGCTATGCTGCTGACTTACGTGATGGCTCGCCCGTGGCACGCCATCGTCTACGGCGGTCTGCTTGGACTGGCCGGCGGCGCGCTAATGACCTCGGCCAACGTCATATGGCCCAACTACTACGGCCGCGCCAACCTGGGCGCTATACGCGGGGTGGTCACCGCGGGAATGGTGGCCTCCGCCGCCCTTGGCCCCCTGCCCTTCGGATTCCTGTTCGATCTTTCAAGCAGCTACACCCTGGCGGTGACGATTTTTCTGGCCCTCCCCGTAGCATGCGCGGTGGCGGCGTTCGCGGCCACTCCTCCACTACGGCGAAGCTAGAGTCGGTCCGACCGATACCCTCCGAAGCATGGCAGCCGCGCGGCCGCGGACGAATATGATCTCAAGCCAACTCCTACTCTATGATCAAAATTCGATACCAAGTCTAAAGATGATTGACATTTTGCAAACAGACGCCTATTTTAATACTAGGCAGGGCTGGCGTCTCAGTCATTGACGCGATTTGCCAGACCTGAATCACTTTAAAAGAAAGGAGAGTTCATGCAGCAGCACGACGTCCACGAATGCCACGACCACGAGCATCACGGCGACGAGCCCGGTCACGTCCACAGCGAGCACGAGTGTGACGACCACGAGCACCACGCGGATGAGCACGCTCACGCTTCCCATGAGTGCGACACCCATGAGCACCATGGCGATGAGCCCGGCCACGTCCATGACCCGCACGAGTGCGACGACCACGAGCATCACACTCACGCAGCTTAAAGCAAGCTGTCTCTGATTTAGCTCAAACCCTCGAAGCGTCAGTTGCTTTGAGGGTCTTTCTTTTGATACTGAATATCAGAATACAGATAGAGCGCCCTTAGAGTCTTAGCGCGGAATGCTTGGGCCCGTACGTAAGCCTGACTTATCTGAGTGACCTGGAAGTAGCCGCCAGGTGGTCGACGTGATGCTGTTCTGTGCACTCCCCCGCAGTGCGCTCCAGCTGCAGGGTGACATGCCCGATGCCGTGGTCGCGCTTGGCTATCTCATGCATGCGGCGGAGAGTGTGTTCATCGCTTCCGGCGTAACCGGGATCCATGAGTATGTGGGCTGTGAACGCATCGTTGCCGGACGTTATGGTCCAGACGTGGACGTCATGGATAAGCGTCACGCCGTCCACATTCTCCAGATCGCTGCAGAGCTTGTACACGTCTATATGCTCGGGAGCGCCCTCCAGAAGAACGTTCATAACCGTGTATATGAGACCCCGTGTGTTGTACACGATGAGCAGGGCTATGACCACGCTCAGGATCGGGTCTGCGATATACCACTCGAAGGCCACGATGAGAATTCCGGAGATTATCACGCCAACGGAGCCCAGCAGGTCGGCCAGCACATGCTGGAAGGCTCCTTCTACGTTGACGCTATGCTCAGAGGACCGGTGGAGGATCCACGCGGCGGCAATGTTCACCAATAGCCCGCCGGCGCCGACAATCAGGACCGTCACCCCTTCTACTTCTACCACTTCCGTGAAGGCGCGATGATACGCTTCGAAGAGAATCCAGCCCGCTATGAGCCATAGGCTAAAGGCATTTATCATAGCCGCCAGCACCTCGGCGCGGTAGTAACCGAAGGTGCGTTCAGTGGACGCCGCTCTGCCGCTGATCCACATCGCTACCAGCGCCATGACGATGGCCGCCGCGTCCGTCAGCATATGGCCTGCGTCAGCGAGCAGAGCAAGACTGCCGGATATTATGCCGCCTATAACCTCAGCCACCATGTAGCTGGATATCAAGACCAGGGCGATGATCAGGCTGCGGCGGCTGGCTCCACGCAAGTCGTGCGCATGGTCATGGTGGCCGTGACCGGAGTGGTCGTGGCCGGCGTGTTCATCATGGTCATGGCCGGCGTGGGCGTC
>JAAXHY010000316.1 GCA_012270665.1 Dehalococcoidia bacterium | reverse complement strand
GGCGCTCGTCGCTGTGTTCGTGGCGTTCGTGGTGATGGACAGGACGGCCTATCCAGTGGCGTCGCCCGGCGAAGCGCTGATAGTCCTCGCCCCGTTCGTCAACTACACAGCCGGACAGCAGGGCTTCAACGTTCCCGGAAGGCTGAAAGAAGAGATTGATCGCGAGATACTGGCCGCCGGGATCAGCGGGGTGAGTACGGTCGAATGGCCCAAGAGGATCCACGAGGAGACCGAAGCCGAGGCCGCCGGCAGCCGCGCGGATGCCATGCTCGTAATCTGGGGGGAGTACGACAGCGGACGGGTAATAGCCAGGTTCACCGTGCCCGACAGTCGCTCCGAACAGCACGAACAGCAGGTGGTGGACATCGCCTCAACGCCCTCGGAGCTTCCGGCCACGATAAACATCGGCCTTCCCGAAGAGGTGCGCTACGTGGCTTTGCTTACGCTCGGTCAACTTCACCTCGAGCAGGGAGAGTATGATCTCGCAAAGGTGGCGTTGATTCGCGCGCTGACCAAGCCGCCGGAAGACCCATCCGCGCTCTCCAACCTCAGATTCAACCTGGGGCTGGCCTATCGCGGCGGGAGAAAGGCCGACTTCGACATTGCCATCTGGCTCTTCTCTCAGGTTCTCTCAACTGATCCCGACTCCGTGGAAGCCTACAATTCGAGGGCTCTGTCCTACCTCGACCGCGGACAGCGAGGGGATGTCGAACTCGCGCTCGTGGACCTCGACCGCGCCCTGGACCTGGAACCTGAGCGCGCCGCCACCTACCTCAACCTCGCGGTCGCATACATAAAGCGCGGCGGTCGCGACGATCTGGAACGCGCCATCGCGGACCTGGACGAGGCGCTCGACATAGACCCGGACTACGCTTCGGCATACGTGAACCGGTCCGCCGCCTATATAGCGAGGGGAGAGTCCGGCGACATAGACAGGGCATTCGACGACATCAACACGGCCCTTGAGATACAGCCCGATCTCGCGTCGGCCCATTTAGGACTTGGGAACGCATATCTCAACCGCTCCCTGCCGGGCGACCTAGAACTGGCGCTTTCCGAATTCAGTCGCGCCATCCACTTGGACGCCGTCTATGCCAGGGCGTACTTCAATCGCGGGCTCGTGCACTCCGAACTGGAAAATCTCGGCAGTTCGGTGTCCGACCTGAGACGCGCCCAGGGACTAAAGCCCACCGACGTGACCTTCAACAACACGCTCTGCTGGCAGATGGCGGTGACCGGAGACCCCGAAAACGCGCTCAGATACTGCAACGTCGCCGCCGCTCACGATTCATCGGGCCGCGCCCTCGACAGCAGGGGATTCGCGCGCGCTCTGCTGGGCGAATATGACAAGGCCGCGGCCGACTTCGAGAGATTCCTCAAATGGACGGAGACATCTCCCAAGGAGACCTGCGCGTCCTACTATCAACCCAGCCGCTCCGATTGGATAGAAAAACTGCGCGCCGGCCAGAACCCGTTCGATGTCCAAACCCTGAACGAACTCCGCGTCCGCCCCGTATCGTTCGGCGACGCTCCCTGCTGATTTCCGTTCCTCACGTGGTTGCATGGGCGCGCGCGGGGCTATGTTAGAATGTGGGCGAGCAAGGAGGAGTCCATGACCACCGGAGCCGCCACTGCCATCTTCTATCCCGAAACGGACGGTTTGCCATTGCCAGACGGAGAATACCAAGCCCCACTGTACATCAGAGTTGTCGGTACGCTCAGAGAGCGCTTCAGCGACGTTCCGGGCGCGAGGGTGAACGGCGACACATTCATCTACTACACAGAGGGCAATCCACGCCGCTCGGTGTCTCCTGACTGCTATGTGGCGCTGGACCTGTCTGATGAGCAGTGGGATTCTATCGAGCGTAATAACGTCTATCTGGTCTGGGAGGTCGGCAAGGCGCCGGACTTCATCCTAGAGATAGGTTCACCGAGTACGGGAGACGCTGACCTGGGCAGAAAGCGAGACCTGTACGCCCGGATAGGGGTGTCGGAGTACTGGCGTTATGACAAGACGGGCGGGGACTTCTACGGCGAGCCACTGGTGGGAGAGTACCTTGTGGACGGTGAGTACCGCCGCTTCGAGCTGAACTATGAGAGCGACGGTCGTATATGGGCTCACAGTGAGGCGCTGAACCTGGACTTGTGGTGGATAGACGGGGAACTTCGCTTCTGGGACCCCGTCGCTGGACGCTGGCTGCTGAGCCACGAGGAGGAGAAGGAAGGTCGTCTGACGGCGGAGAATCAAGCCGAAGAGGAACGCGCTCGCGCGGACAGAGCCGAAGCCGAACTTCGCAGGCTGAGGAATCGCCTGGAAGAGCTTGGGGAAAGCTGAGTGACAGCCCCCTTACAGGGGGCGGCATAACATCGTCTGGCCCCAGGATGCACAGTCTTTTCGTCTTCATATCGTCATTCCCATGAAAACCGGAATCCATAAGGCTTGGGCAACAGTCATTAACAGCGCACACCATGAATGCTGGATAAAATATGCTTGGGAGGGTCGTTTCGAGTCGTTTGCGCTTGACCAGTTTCGGTATGGTGTGGTATCTATTTGCACATTGCGTTAGCAGATGAACAGAATTGACAGAGTGAATAGTTAGACTGACTGATAATTTGGGGGAGGAAAAATGAAGTCAATCAAGATACTAGGCGTCGCACTGGCGATTTCGCTGTTGGCGGTAGTCGCATTGGCCTGCGCCGCCGACGAACCAAGCGCGCCCGCCGCGCCACAGGCTCCGCAGGCTGCCGCTCCCGCCGCTCCCGCTCAGCCTGCGACTCAGGCCGCTCCCGCCTCGCCTCAGCAGCCCGCCGCGCCTCAGGCCGCGGCCCAGGCCGCCCCGGCGATTACCGCTGTGCCTGTAGTGCCCGCGCCGGTTCTGACGCCGCCGACTCCGGTTCCGACCCCGGTGCCGCAGATGGCTATGGAGTCCGACTGGGTGGCGCAGTACCTGGCGAGCGACGGCTACAAGCCCGAATGGGGCCAGCCTGTTCGGGGCAACATCGTGCGATACGGCGCGAACCTGAGGCTGAACGGTCACGACCCGAACTATGGACATACTTACGAGGGGCCACAGTTCCTGCCGACGTACAACTCGCTCATCAAGTTTGACCCGTGGCAGGGTCTCACCGGGCCGATTCTGCCCGACCTCGCTACCACATGGGATGTGTCCGGCGACGGCACAGTCGTCACATTTACACTCCGCGAGGGCATCAAGTTCCAGGACAACCCGTACTCCACATTGCCCGAAGATGTGAAGGCCAATGTGATGGGCGATGACTTTACCTGCGAGGATGCGGCGATGAGCCTGAATTTGGGGGTCCATACTCCCCAGGAAATCCAGGACGTAGGTGTACCCACTCGTGGCCCTAGGATTGGCCTCGGACATCTCAAGGAAGGAGGAGCTACCTGTCCCGACGGGCCGTTAGGTTATACCCTCCGTGTTGAGTTCGAGTCGGCTCGCGCAGGCACTATCGGCAAGTTCGCGGGCAATACAGGGATGCCGCACAATATGGACAAGGACCTGATAGAGTGGTGGGTAGCCGGGTGCGTCAATCCCGATTATGACGAATCGGGCAGAGAACCCAAGGCCGACTGCTTTGACCAGACCACCGATGTGACTTATCTGTACGGTGTTGGCACCGGCGCGTTCATACCATTCGAGCGCGTTCAGGACGTCGGCACGAAGATACGCGCGAACCCCGACTATTGGAGAGAGGGACTTCCCTTCCTGGAAGGTGTTGACCACATCGAAATTCCCGATGCCACCACGCGCTTCACCGCGCTGGTTACCGGGCAGACCGACTATTACGGAGAAGGCAGTGCTTCGCTTCTTCCCGGACAGGTCGAGCAGGTCCTGGACTCGTTCGCGGACGAGATCCATTTAGAGCCGGTTCTGCACCTCTGGGGCAAGGGACTTCAGATCAATATGCACCGCCCGCCGCTTGATGACGAACGGGTCAGGTATGCAATGCACCTCGGGATAGACCGCGACGAGTGGACGGAGTTCAACCGTATCAAGGACTTGGTTGGCGTAATCAGGCCGACCAACTGGATGCCCCCTGGAACCGTCTGGGCGCTTCCTGATGAAGAACTCTGGGCGATGCCCGGATTCCGAAATGGTCCTGGAGAAAAGGCGGAGGATATAGCCGAGGCCAACCGTCTCCTGGACGAGGCAGGACTGACCGGAAGCCCGCGCTTTACAATAGGCTGTATGACGACGCCTCCGCAGATATTCGTTGATGGTTGCCTCTACTTCAAGGATCAATTGAAAAAGAACCTCGACATTGAAGTGTTCATTGACCAAGTGGAAACGTCAGTGCAACGTGAGCGAGGCAATAGCCCTCATGGCACGCCGCCCGACTACGATGTTCACTATGGCTCGAAGGCTAGGACTGATGTCGCAGACCCGTCCGACTTCTACAACATCTTCCTGGTGCCGGATCACGAGAGTTGGTACCACCGCGGCACCGGCAGGTTTCAGGTAGATGCAGAGAGGGCACAACGCCTTCTGGACCTGTCGAACGCACAGGCCGAGGAACTGGATCCCGAGAAGCGGCGCGAGATTGTTCACGAGATAGAGCGTGAGGTCATTCAGGCTGCCTATATGATACCGATGCCGTGGTCCATCATCTGGCCCGCTTGGCACAAGGACGTGCGCGGCTGGCGTATGTTCAACCACCCGTCCCAGATAAAGTGGGCAGGCTGGGAGAGAATGTGGCTCGCTAGGTAAATCAGAAGAATTCGGAGTAAAGTGGGGGAGCATCCTCGCCGGACGGGGGATGCTCCTGACAACTAAAACTGATGACTAACCACTAACAGGGGTTGAGTTGATGCACCGATACTTGGTACGGAGGGTCCTTTTTGGGTTGCTGACCGCAGCCCTTGTATCACTCCTGGTGTTCGCGTTGATGCGCATCGCGCCGGGAGATGTCGCTCAATCAATAGCGGCACAGCAGGGAAGCGGCGAAGAGGGAACTGTCAGCGAGGAAGATCTTGAGAAGATACGCGAAGCGCTCGGCCTCAATGAGCCGCTCCATATTCAGTACTGGGTCTGGATGAGTGGGTTCATCGTAGGAGACTGGGGCAATTCGCTGTTCACCAGGCGTCCGGTATTTGATGAATTCAAAAAGAAGGTGATGGTCACAATAGAGCTTGTGGTAGTTTCGCAGATAATCGCCATCGCTCTGGGCCTTCCCGCCGGAGTGTTGATGGCCCTGAAACAGGACTCTACGATAGACTACCTTGTGCGCGTCTTATCACTTGCGGGGCTTTCCGTTCCGTCGTTCTGGAGCGCGACGTTGCTTCTGGTCGCCGGCGCCTATTTCTTCAGATGGAGCCCACCACTAGGATACTCGTCTATTACGGATGACTTTATGAGGAATGTGAGCCAGTTCATTTGGCCTGCGTTGATGATCGGCTATATTGGGGCGGCTACCAAGGCACGGATGATGCGCTCGACTATGCTTGAAGTGCTGCGGCAGGATTACATCAGGACGGCGCACGCCAAGGGGCTTCGCGCCTACATGGTCACCGCTAGGCACGCTCTTAAGAACGCGCTGATTCCTGTCATTACGGTGATTGGTATAACCACAGCGCTCTCTATGGGCGGTTCGGTAGTTATGGAGCGTGTGTTCACGTTGCCCGGCATCGGTGAGTATATCGTTGACGGGATGCTTGAACGCGACTACCCGGTTGTGCAGTCAATGGTGATGTTCTTCGCCGTGTGCGTCATCGTGGTCAATATGCTGGTGGACCTCTCCTACGGCTGGTTGGACCCTCGGGTACGCTATCAATAAAGAATCACAGCACATTCTAGATAGAGGACTTTGGAATGGCAACACAGCAGACCGGCTCCGTAACACTCGGAAGGCCTCGCAACGTAGGACCATGGCGGCCAATCTCAAACTTCGTCACGCGCAAGCCGCTGGGAGCTTTCGGCGCCATCATAATCGTTATCATGGCGCTTATGGCGGTAGTTGGCCCCCAGATGACTGCTTGGGATCCGTTGGAATGGAATCTTAGAGACAAGTTGCTGGGGCCTACGGCGGAGCATTGGCTTGGCACTGATGAGATGGGGCGTGACCTGTGGAGCCGCATGATGTCTGGCGCTCGCATATCCCTGCTTGTCGGCTTCGCTTCAGTCGCGTTCGGCTCCGGGGCGGGTGGCGTCGTTGGCGTAATAAGCGGGTGGTACGGCGGCAAGGTTGACAACTCGATTCAGCGAGTTATGGACGCGCTCATGTCCATTCCCACCCTCATCCTGGCTATGGCGATTACCGCTGCTCTCGGAACGAACCTAGCGAACATCATCATAGCCATCGGGATAGTGCAGATACCGCGCGCCAACCGTGTTGTGCGATCCCAGGTTCTCGCGGTCAAGGAGTCACAGTACGTGGACTCGGCACGCTCTATCGGAGCGGGTAATCTTCGCATAATGGTTCAGCACATAGCGCCGCAGTGTGTCGCGCCTTGGCTGATCATAGCCACTGGAGCGTTGGGCATCGCCATTCTCACCGAGGCATCCCTTAGCTTCCTTGGGCTTGGAGTGCCGCAGCCTGAACCTTCCTGGGGCGGTATGCTGACCGGCCCAGTTCGTGATTATTTCGTGATCAACCCGTGGCTGGCGATATGGCCGGGCCTTGCGCTGTCGTTGGCCGTTTATGGCTTCAACCTGTTCGGGGATGCGATACGGGATGTGCTGGACCCGAGGCTTCGGGGGACGTAGGGCCGGCTTCATATAAAGCAAACACAAAGGGGCGGATTCTCTTCGGAGGATCCGCCTCTTCTGTATTGTAACGATATGGTCTGGGACTACCATGTATAATGTCTGAGACACGAAAGGAGTGAGTATGACAACGCCTAGCAGAAGTCACTCACGAGCAAAGAACAACCTGAACTGTTGCGTACAGAAGCGCTAATGACAGATGTGCGCGAAGACTTCGCCGAAATCGAACGTCCGTAATGGACGATGGGTGAGATGAAAAGGAATGGCGATATATGATGGGGGGAACTGATGGTTACTGTGGACGACCGTATGAGTAGGATGGAGCGCGATATTGGGGAACTTCGAGGGGATGTCAACGGACTCCATCGTCGCGTTGACGATCTGCACCGCCTGATGATGGTGGTGATCGCCGTCGCCGGTGGGGGTTTGCTATCGGGTATTGTCGGCGTGATATTGCAACTGGTGAAGTAGGTAGAAGCGGCGCTCACGCTATTAGTCGAAGAGATACCCCGTTGATTCAGTTCAGCGGGGTATCTTCGCGTCTGTATAATCAGGCCGCAGAGCTATCATATTCCAATCGTCGCCAGATGGTCGGTCGTGCAGCGCCTGGAGCGTCTAGCTGTCTCGATAGTGAAGCCGTCAACCTTGTACTCCTGTTTCGCGCTCATACCACCCACTACACCGGGGTCAAAGAGGGGCGATTCTCTGCTGAGAACCGGCCCCTTCTCTATTGCTGTAAATATACGCCCATGAAGCTGTATAATTAGTGAACCGAAGGTGAAACTACGATGACCACCATTAACACTATACAAGACCTTCAGCGCATTCTCGAGGAAAACCCCGAGTGGCGAGCCGCGCTCAGGTCTATCCTGCTTACCGAGGAACTCTTGGCGCTTCCCCAGCAGTTCAGCGATATGGTCAAGAACGTCAACGCTCTGGCCACCAGCATAGGCGAACTGAGGGAGCATACAGACACACGGATAGACGAACTGAGGGAGCATACAGACACACGGATAGACGAACTGAGGGAGCATA
>JAAXHY010000481.1 GCA_012270665.1 Dehalococcoidia bacterium | reverse complement strand
CATCGAGCAGGACCGCGAGCGGCGTGGTAGCCTGAGCTGAGCATCACGCAGGAGCGCCGGAACGATGAAGCGCGAGTTTACGGTCAGCGTATGGCGGGAGGACGAGTGGTGGATCGCCCAAGCGATCGAGGTCGACGTCGCCAGCCAGGGAGCATCCGAAGAAGACGCGCTGGCGAATCTCCGCGATGCGCTGGAACTGTACTTCACTCCGCCCACTCCTGAAGTCGAGCCCCGGCTCCGGCGCATCGAGGTAGAGGTTGCCGCCGCTTAGACCGCTGCCCTACCGCGAAGTGGAACGCAAGCTCATGGCGGCAGGTTTTGTGGAATCCGGTCAAAACGGCAGCCACGTCAAGTTCGTCAAGGAAACCGACGAAGGCATGCGCATGGCGATTGTCCCGCGCCACCGGGAAGTAGCCGTGGGCACGCTCCGGAACATTCTCAGGCGCACCGGACTCACTCCCTCCGACTTCGAGGAACTCTAGCGCCAGCCCTGTAACACCTCCGCTCCCGCGTCCTCATCAAGCAAGAGCCGAGTTGGGAGGAGTAGAAGTATTGTTGTCTATTACAAGACACCGGCTCATGCTACTCTCCCCAGTCCGGAGGCTCATGATCCACTTGAGGGTCAAGTTCGATTGAATCGCTGTCACCGTTGTACTTAGTCTGTTGGAAGCTATCCGCTATCGAATAGGCGCCGCAGTTAATCGCCCAGTATGGATTATATCCATCTCTATTAAGTTGGATTAGAGTCGCCGTTGCCAAGAGCTCTTCAGCGAATGACGTGTCCATCCATATACCCCAGCAGTACTCTTTTCCCATCTATGAAACGTTTATCAGCATCAGTGTGTCGCCATCATCGGAGAGAGCCTTCGCATAACCGCTCCACGTTCCGTTGCTTCCCGTCCATAGTCGAGTCTCAGCCGTCCATTCCCTCCCTCCGACTGTAGCACTATAGGTCTCAATATCAAATGCAGCCGACACGATAGCTACTGAGACAGCAACAACAAGTGTAGTCATCCCAGCCGATACGAATCGCCGGCGCAGGTGGCTTCTTCCGATGGATAAAGACATAGTCGATTTACCTTTCTTTCCTGAGAATCGTAAAATCGAAACTGTCGATCAATATCTCTGGCCCGGAGTCTTGGAGCGCGTACCTTTCGCTTTTAATGAGTAGCCCAGTCTCCTTATCCACATACATAACCATCCGCTGTCGGGCGGCGTCGAGGTCATAGTAGACAGGGAATTGATAACTCCCTAGACGAGGCTTAGTTTGTGGCGCCAATGGCAAGACCATCTCGAACACCGCAGTCTCACGCCCTCGGAGATTTACGGTGCGCCCCTGTTCGAAGCCCGCGTTGACGAGCCCAGCCCGCCGAGCATCGAAACTCACTGGTTTCAAGTCAGCGTCGCTCGGCGAAGAACCTTTCACCGAACTGACATGATCGTTGTTGCGGTGGTCAGTGACAATAGTATTGCCGCCGGCTCCATCGCGTACTGTATAGAGA
>JAAXHY010000317.1 GCA_012270665.1 Dehalococcoidia bacterium | reverse complement strand
TCGTTCATGCGCTATCCTCACATTGGCGGGAGTGACAAGATTCGCGCCTTGTTCGGGCTGTTGAAGGCCAGCCTGACCGATAGACGTAAGGATGTCGAATCGCTTGACTCGCAGACCTTTTACGACTGGCTGAAGCGTCATCACCAGTCCGAACGGGCGATAGAAAATCTCTGGAACCTGATAATCCTGCCGACATTGAACGACGACGTTCGCAGCGTAAATGCGGACATGGCGCTCATGGTCATTCAGGAAGGTCTGCTTAGGAGGCCCGAGAACTCGGCAATTGGATATGCCCGTGTCGGGTTAAGTTCAATCGCGGATGTCCGCGGGCGATGTTTCATCGAAGATAGTGGCGGTTCGGTTATCCTGGGAAAGACTGTCCACTCGCTCTTGTTCGATGGGGACATTGTTGGCGGCGTACAACTTTCGGACGGAACCACCCTTCGGGCGGACGCTTACATCAGCGCGCTGCCTTATCAGATAATTCTCGATCTATTGCCTCCCGAACTCGCCGCCGATCCTTTCTTCGAACCGATCTTCGGTCTCACTTCGGCGCCTATTGTAAACGTGCATCTGTGGTACGACAGGCAGGTGATGAAAGACGCTTTCATCGCATTTCTTGAAAGTCCGATCCAGTGGGTCTTCAACCGCAGCCTGATTCAGGGAAACCCCAACTCCTCGGGTCAGTATGTCTGTATTTCTCTCAGCGGCGCGTGGGACTTCATAGACAGGCCCAAGGACGATCTGAAAGAAATGTTCGAGGAGGAGATGAGACGAGCGCTCCCTTTGGCCCGTAGCGCGGTCGTCCGAAAGTCCCTGATCATCAAACAACCCAATGCCACATTTCGGTGTGTTCCCGGCGTTGCCTCACGTCGTCCGTCTCAAGTTACGCCGGTTCCCAATCTCTTTCTAGCCGGCGACTGGACCAGTACGGACTGGCCATCTACCATGGAGGGGGCTGTACGAAGTGGAGTGTATGCCGCCCGCGCCTTGTCTGAGGGGCTTTCTCCTTCCAAGTCTCGTTGAACCCAGTTCAGATGCGTTGCTAAACTCAGCATAAGGCATCAATCAGGCTCTTGGGGAGTGTATCGCAAAGCGTGTCTTTCAGAGTGTTGGCAATTGCCTCTATAATGTGTCTCGCCTTCATGGTTGACGCCGCTTCTCTCGAAGCGCAACCGGAATCCCGAACTGTTGAAGGCGTGGTTGTAAGCGGCACGGCGGGTGAGTCTGATATGTTTGGGCAAGTCGTGACTCTTCATCGTGTCACTGCCGCTGGATTCGACGACATCACCACCATCACCGACGATACGGGCGCGTTCAGGTTCGAAAACATAGAGTACGATCCTTCGACCAGCTATGGCGTATCCGTCCGCTACCAGGACGCCATTTACGGCACCGACCTCGAGATGTCAACGGGCTCCCCCCCTCCGGTGACGCTGACCGTCTATGAAGCAACTCACGACGATTCGATAGTATCCACCGGTGGCGCCTCGCTGTTGTTAGCGGGGACAGACACCTCAGACCAGACTCTGGCGGCGCTGGAAATCATCACACTGGTCAATCGTTCGGATATGGCGTATGTACCGGGAACAGGTGTGATGGAACTGCTCAGGTTCGGGCTTCCCCCAGAGGCAACTGAACTTTCTCTCGATACTCGGCTTATTGGAGCGGACTTCGTTCAGGTTGACAGAGGATTCGCTCTCCTTGCCAGCGTTCCTCCCGGAGAGCACGAGATCATGTTCTCTTACAGATTTCCATATCAGGGAGAGAAACACACTCTGGATAAGTCTTATCGCTACGGCGCGCAATCCCTACGCATACTCGCTCCGGAAGAGGTAGTGTCCATTTCGGTCGAGGGTCTGGGCGAGCCTGAGCGTGTAATGATAGGAGAGCGCCAGTACAGGGTTCTGGAAGCCGAAGGACTCGCCAGGGGAGAGTCGCTCTTCCTAGAACTGGACGGACTCCCAACCCCAGGGATTACGGACAGGGTGGGGAGTAGTCTCTCGGGTATCAGGTTCCAGTATGTCGCTCCTGTCGCTCTGGGAGTACTCATGATCGCGCTGCTGGCATATGGCGCCATCTGGAAGACTACAGGTCAACGGCGTGAGTCACCAACTTCAGAAACTTACAGTGAGCGAGCCGTGATATTCAGAATGATCTCGGATCTGACGGACGCTTACGAATCCGGCGACATATCCGACGAAGAGTACCGCCAGAGGCTTATGGTACTGAACACGAGACTCACCGCTTTGGGCCCGCATCGGCAAAGTTGATGCCACCTCCGTCAATGCGCGTACGGCAATAGGGGGCGCCCTGTGGCGCCCCCTATTGCATTTCAAAGGCTTTACCGACTACCTCAGCGGGCCATATCTGACTATCTGGACAGCACCGACGCGATTGTGGTGGACTTGCTGAGGTCGAAACCTATCGGAATTCCGCCCCCATTCCCCACCTTATACCCTGCGCTCACACCATTGCTCGACAGCATCGAGTTGATTCGGTCAAACATGGACGAAGCGCTGTCGATCGTCACCTGGTTTATCTCACCACGCATCATAGCGTGGTTCTTCAGGAGGAGCGCCGCCGGCTTGTACGGGTCGAACTCGCCGCCATTGACGCCATTCTCACTGAAGTAGGACTTGAGGCGTTCAACGATGCGCGGGTTGCTGTCCGAGATTGTCCTTAGTGTGATGGGTTCCTTCAGATGCGGCGCGTAAGTCTGGTTGACCAGTCTCAGGTAGAATCCCGGGTCGAGTAGATCCTCTATGCCCGCTTCCCTCACACGCGTGACTTCAATCCAGTTAACCGGCGTGCGTCCGACCGAAGCCATGGCCTCGTTGATCTGATCGAAATGTTCCCGGTTCTCATCCGAAGCGTCCATCAGCACCGCAAGGCTCGTGTAGTTATCACCCAGAAGCGAGATGAATGTGGGGAGATTTTCGGCATTGCCGACCGGAATTACGACCCACCTCGGGTCCAGCTTCGTGGCGCCTTCAAGTGCGCACATTTCACCAAGCACCTGCAGGTATATCAAGTCCGAGGCCGAGTTGACCAGCAGACAATGTGGAGCTAGGAACAGAGTTTGAACGAGCTGGTATCCCAGGGCCATCTGGAGAGGGAAGACCGTATCGTCGCTGTTCTGCAGGATGTCCTGCCTGATAGTAGTCCCGAGGTCGTCCATATCTTCAACGGTTCTGACGCTGGTCAGGTTGTCGAGATCCACCATGAATGGAGAGTGAGTCGTGTAGATGACCTGGTGCTTTGGCGCGAGCCTCTCGTTGATGAACCTCTGGAAGTCATACTGCGCGAGAGCGTGCAGGTTCAATCCCGGTTCGTCCAGCAGGAAGATCATGTCCCGGTCCTGATCCTCCTGTATCTTCTCGATCATCGAGAAGTACACCAGGAAGCTGAAGAACCACACGAATCCTCTGGATCGTTCATCAAACGGCACCGATACGCGATGCCGGTTGTTCCAAACGCGAACGTGAAGGATGGTGCCGCTATTCAGAGGCGGCGGGTCGTTCGGATTTGCCGCCGAAAGGTCGAACTGAACCCTTAGCTGCTTGTTCTGCTTCCAAAACTCGAATATCTCGTCGCTTATGCCAATCGAAGCCGATTCCAGTTCTGCCTTCAGGTATTCAAAGTTGGTCTCGTGTTCCAGGTCGTCCAGGCTGCTCCCCACCATAGAGAGGAGAGCAAGGAAAGTCCGGTCGGCGTCATCGAGTTCCCCGGGTGTGGACCTCCGCCTCTTGATGTCCTCAATGGAAATACGACCCCGCATAGTGCTGTAGTTGTCGAAATAGACGAGAACCGGAAGGTAGCGCTCAAGGTGATCGAGCACCACTTGCTGGCGCAGGTCGTTCTCAGGGAGTCGGTCCAAGAGAGCGTCAATTGCCGGGTTCTTGGTCTCAATAGACTGGAGCCGCTCTTGCAGGTCCTTCCATGTCGAGACTGAAGAGACATATTGTTGAATCTCTTCCGGTAGGTCTGCCGCTTTGATGAGATGACGTATGACCGCTGTCTCGTCAATGTCAAACTGCCAGGCTCGCTGGTTCTTATAGTTCTTCGACGCCATGACCCGGCGGGACCGCATCACCCCATCACCGAACTTGCTCTCGAGTTCGGCAATTTCCTCGTCACTCAACTCGAACTCCACACGTATGGCGACGTCAGGCTGGGCGTCGTGGCGCCTTCTGTAATGCACGTATCCCTTCCTAGGATAGTCTCTGAGGCTGAACTTCCCACTAGCGCTGTCAACCGGATTCAGACGCCTGAGCGCTTGGAGAAACGCAGTCTTCCCCGACTCGTTCTTCCCCACCATGCAGGTAACATTGTCGAGGGTTACCCATCCTGAGTCGTCAATGCTTCGATAGTTCGTGACTCTCGCTCTGATTAGCTTCATTTTTCCTCCTCGGCAAGACCTCCGCGCGGTCCCGATACTGACATTCTGCGTAATCGGTCGGCACATTTCTTCGCTGTGATGAACGCTCGTGAACAGGGGATATCGAACTCGCCGAACTACACCCCCGTCCACTGTTCGCAAAGACTATCATCTCGTCAATATGTCTCTTCAAGGAGTTTACATGCCTTATTTTAGACTTGTATAAGACAAACGCCGAACCCTGTTCGGCAGCCACACCAGGATGGTTCTCGGAGCTGCCGACAGGGTTCGGCGGAATGAGTCGCTGAGCGAATCTTCTTGGATCCCTAGATCTGGCTGTACCCGGAGCCCTTTCTGTCCACGCCGGTCCCTTGCGCCTCTTCTATCCAGCCATACTCCTTGAGTATTTCCTGGCTGTATGTGACACGGCCCGTAACGCTGTCGAGTGATTCAGTCGCAAGCAGAAGCGCCGATTTCGCCATCAGGTCAGGATGTTCTCCACGCGGATCATCTATTCCGCTCACAAGATTGTGGAAGACAGTCCCGGGGGTCGGGACCACCTGGGAGGGCGATACGCAAGTGACTGAAATTCCGTACTGGTAAACTTCCTGCGCCAGTCCCTGGGAAAAGCGCTCCAGAGCAGCCTTCTCAGCGCCGTAGCATGTGCCTCCGGAATTCGGCGGGGCGTCGGGATAGGGGCCCCTGCCCGGCCCGATGGCCGCTCCTGAAGAGATGTTTACGATGCTGCCGCTCTTCTTCTCTATCATGTCCTGAAGCGCCAGTTGGCTGAGGATGAAGGGAGCGTGGAAATTTACCGCCCAGGACCGCATCCAGCGACGCAATGGGTAGTCTTTGACTGGTATGAAGTATGTCAACGCAGCGTTGTTAACCAGTACGTCAACGCTTCCGTAGGCATCATGAGCCTCTTGGAAGAGACGCTCACAATCCTCTGGCAGGGAGATGTTCACCGCAGACGCGGTCGCCTCGCCTCCCGACTCGCGTATATCCGCAACCGTCTTCTCAAGAGATCCTTCAAGGGGGTGGTCGCCTTCTCTAAGAGTTCTCGCGGCGGTAACAACCTTACCGCCCTCTTCCGCGAAGAGCCTCGCAATCCCCGCCCCTATACCTCTGCTTGCTCCAGTTATCACGCAAACTTTACCGTCGAGCTTACCCATGAATCGCTCCTCCATATCCACATTATGTGTTGTTTTCGACGACCGTATTATATATGCCTTTCGTCTGCCTCGTTTGACAGGGTTGTTTGTGGATAGACGATAGAGTACATTTCCGACAGATTCAAACTGGAGGTGTGTGAATGTCCGAAAGACATGCGCCGAGCAAAGCTGAAGTGATGTCTTATCTGAGAGAGCGTCGAAACTGGGGCAGATGGGGGGACAGAGGTTCTGCCGGAGCCGTCAATCTTATTGACGCCTCAAAACGGCTCGAGGCTGTGAATCTAGTCGAGAATGGTCGGACTGTCTCACTCAGCAGGCCGTTTCCAGTCGAGCCAAGAACCGAGAATCCGAGACCCGCGCAGCACTTTATGTCCGTCATGGAAAGACCTCATGGCGGAGGCGCGGCTATGGACTACTACGGTGTCTATTACCACGGAACGGCGACAACGCATATTGACGCGCTTTGCCATGTATGGGACTCCGGTGGAATGTGGGACGGCAAATCCCCAGACGAAATCCTGACCTTCTCAGGCGGAACTTACGCTACTGTGGACGCCTGGAGCGATGGCATACTGACGCGAGGCGTTCTACTCGACGTCCCCGGGCATCGAGGAACCTCTTATGTGACGCTGGATTCTCCCGTTCACGGATGGGAGCTCGAGGATATTGCGGGGGCCCAGGGGGTCGAGATAAGGTCCGGAGACGCGGTCATGGTGTATAGCGGACGCGAAACCTATGCGGCAGATCATGGCGGGAACTGGGGCGGGGGCGATTCAAGGCCCGGTCTCCACGCATCTTGTCTCAAGTTCGTTCGCGACAACGACATCTCGATTCTTGGATGGGACATGATGGACGCTTCACCCAACGAGTATGAAATACCATGGACGGTTCATGGGGTGATATTCGCGTATGGCGTGGCGCTCCTGGACAACTCACTCCTGGAACCTCTCGCAAATGCCTGCGCCGAGGAAGGGCGCTATGAGTTCATGCTGACTATCAACCCGCTCAACGTAATCGGTGGAACAGGGTCTCCGGTCAACCCGATAGCAGTCTTCTGAACAGGCGGTTTCATCTAGGTTCTCCGCGCGCAGCCTGAACGCGCCGATTGGCATATCCTCACGCCTCCGCTCACGATGCGGTGGCGTGAGATGGATCGAAGGCCGGGAAGGCTCTGTCGCGCAAGTTCAGCCGCCCGATCCACCATCCGCTCGTCATCGGCAAAAAGCGTCCCTATTACACTGCCGCTGTGCGCCACGTTTACGCCGACGGCTCCTGATTGCCTGGACAACGCTAGAACGGTTTCCAAGTTAGGATTGAACGTCACTCTCTGGTTTGCAAGAGCGCTCACCGTCGCGCCCCGACCCACCAGGATGGGGTCGCGCTTGCGAATTCCTTCCTCCACCAGAGACACGGCCTCTCTCATTTCGAACTCCAGGCTTTCCAAGACGCTCTCTCTATCAACCTGGTTGAACTCGAGTGTGTCCACCCAGCCGCCGAAGTCCATAGCCAGAATGAACATTGGAGGTGGCTGGCCCAGGGTCTTGGCGATTCTGCCGCTCCGATGATCGAATATCGCGATTCCAGAAAACATCACCCCGTCGCTCGGCTCGATCGTCAGCGCGATCCGGGCCATCATCCGGGGCGAAATCGTCTGACTCAGCGCGGCCGTCGTAGCTTGTATCGCCGCGCAAACGTCAGCGGTGCTGCTCGCCATACCCTTGCCTCTCGGCAGCTGAGAGTCCAGCCACAGCCGCGCTTGCGCTTCCGACTCTCCCAGGCAATCGAGCGTGGAGCGTACCGCGCGCCGCGCCTTTGGAGAATCCAGCGGGCCTGAAACTCCACCCTTCCCATGGGAAAGCTCCACCGTAGCCACGCTGTACATATCTATGGGGCAGGTAATCATGAAGTGGCGCCCATTCAGCATCCCCTGAACAAGCTCTCCACACGTACCGGGCGCGGAAGCGGACGCCCTCCCCAGCGTTCTTGATTCGCGGTTCATCGAGGATCCAGGTTGACGTTCGCTATTGGAACGCCGAGCGATTTCACGTCCAGCGCGTATCCGGCGACCAGGATATACACTCTGTCGGCACGGGCGGCCACGGCCTGATTGACCCTTCCCAGAATGTCTCGGTATAGGCGACCGAGTGGCGACGAAGGAACAATGCCAAGCCCAACCTCGTTGCTGACTACTATCCACGTCGCCGACGACCGCTCGTAAACTTCCAGCAGTCTTTCAACCGCCAGCAGTATATCTTCTTCCACTTTCGGGCTACCCTCCATGCTCAGCAGAAGATTGCTGACCCAAAGTGTGAGACAGTCGAGCAGACAGATTTCGTAGCCATCCGTAGTTTCCTCAATCGCGGAGGCCAGATCGAGAGGCTCTTCCAGCGTTCTCCACGCGCTGGGCCGCTGGCTGCGATGCGCGGAAATACGCCGCTCCATATCGGGGTCGAGAGGCTCGGCGGTCGCCATGAACAGGACGCGCTCTCGCTGGCGGGCAAGTCGTTCGGCCAGCGCGCTCTTGCCGGATCGGGCTCCGCCGAGTATGAAGATCAATTGCTTGTTCAACGGATTCTCCCATGTGATTCAATTATTCAAGACCGGAGAACCTGCTTGAACGCTTCCACCAGTTTCCGATTATCGTCCATGCCCCTTATCCCGACTCTGATGTATTCGGACAGACCGAATGACGTGCAGTCCCTCACACATATCTTGTACCGTTGCAGGAGGGCCAGACGCAGTTCGGTTGCCTGTCCAACGCGGATGAGAAGGAAGTTAGCCGCGGATGGCAGGCACTCGAGTCCCAAAGAGGCGAAAGCGTCCGACAGAAACCGCTTGCCGGCATAGACAGCCTCTCGTCCCCTCTCGACGTGTCCAGGATCGGACAGAGCGGCAATACCCGCAGCTTGAGCTGGCGCGTTAACGCTCCAACTATACTGGAATCGCCTCACGCGTTCGATCACATCCCCAGAGGCCAGCATATAACCGAGACGCAGGCCAGTCAGAGCGTAGTCCTTTGTCATGGAGCGCAGCAGGGCCAAATTGGGCATATTCAGCAGATGCAACGAGTCCCAGCGGTCCTCGACGAAAGATACGTAGGCTTCGTCAAGGACCAGTAGACCGATGCCTCGCAGGGCGCGCGCGACTCTTGTCACCTCCCGCTCACCGAGATAAACCCCGGTCGGGTTGTTTGGGTTACACAAAAAGACGACTGAAGGACGGGTTTCGGCGATGAAGTCAATAGCGGCCTGAACGTTCCAGCGGAATCCATTGTCGCTGGGAGAGAGTGCAACAGGAGTAACACGCTGGAGACGACAGGCCGCCTCGTATTCCCCGAATGTCGGCGTGAATATCGCGGCGGCGCTTTGTTCGCTTAGACATGATCTGGCCAACAGGTGTATGAGTTCTGTCGAGCCGTTGCCGACGAGTATTCGGCTCGACTCGACGCCCACTGATCTTCCGATGGCCTCCCTCAACTCGACGCATTCTGGATCGGGGTAAGCTGAAAGGTTAGCTTTCTGAGCAGCTTCCACTGCACTAAGCGATGGACCAAGCGGGTTGATACTCGCGCTGAAGTCCAGAACATCATCGGGGCGAAGCCCGAGGGCGCCGAGTTCCGAGTTGTCGAGGCCGCCATGGACCGGCCTGCCCTGGTCGTGAGTCATGTTCATCCGTCTCAGCCTGTCAGGAGTCCGCGCAGAGCGAGTACGCCAAGAGCCGCGAGTATTCCGAGGGCCGCAACCGCGTAAGCCACACGAATGGAAGTCCCAATATGCGACGCGCATGGGTTCCGAAGCCCGTCTCCGATGCGATAGTGTCCGGTCTTCTCCAGCGCGACCCCGAGAAGACCGGACATAGCGCCAATCGTCCAGCCCGCGTTCGGACTGCTCGTTTGCACGCGGCCTAGCCGTGTCCATGTCCAACCCCGGTTTATGGGCATTCCGCAAAATGCGCCTGCCGCCAGCATGAGCGCCGCGCTCAGCCGGGCGGGAATCAGGTTTACGGCATCGTCAATCCTCGCAGACGCCTTCCCAAGATATTCGTACTTGCCCCTGTAACCGATCATGCTGTCGAGCGTGTTGATGGCGCGGTAGGCGAATGCGCCTGGCAGTCCGAGGATGGCGAACGCGATCCAAGGACCGATGTAGCTGTCGGTCGTATTTTCGGCCACAGACTCTATCGCCGCCGCCGCTATCAGGGGGCGGCTGAGCGAGTCTGAATCGCGGCTGACGAGGCTCCTCAATCCCCGTCTGGCTTCGTTTACGCTTCCTAAATTCATATCGTCTTGAACGCTCCTTGCCGCTCTTGCCAGTCCGTTCACCGCGAACGAGGCGCTGAGCAGCGCGGCGCAACCCGCAATGTAGAAGACAACACCCAACTCTCGCAGGCAATTCACTACAATCCAAGCAAGAGCGCCGGACAGCGTGGGAACCAAAATAGCCATGCACACTCCCCATAAGAACGCCGACACTCGTCCCCCACCCGATGGACCGATGCTTTCCAAACATGTAATCAGCTTCCCCATCCAAGCCACGGGATTTAGGGAGTTCGGCAATTCTCTAAGGGTTAAATCCAGCGCGAGGGCTATCGTCAACGCCGCCGCGTCGAGATACCACTCTCCGGGCCACACTCTCCATTCCATGCCTTGCGATCCTGTTCCCTAACGCAACATCGAGGTAGGATTCAGAAACACGCCTACAAGGAGGACTGCCACTTCTGAGACCTCGATGACGGCTCCATAGACGTCTCCAGTCACTCCGCCAAGATGCCTGGAGGCCCACGCTCCGACCGACCAGGCGACCATACTGGCCACAGCCGCGAGCGCCAGGCCGGCCGGCCCGGCAATTACCAGAGCGGCGATGATGGTAACAGACAGCGCGAAGGCAACCTGCCAGCGGTGGGTGTTATTCAGAAACGGTATTCCGATCCCTTCGCTCCTAATATAGGGGAACAGTTCCATCGCCAATACAACTGCCCATCGGGAAAGACATGGAAATAACAGGAGAATCCACATACGTCCCGCCTGCGGCAGCGACAAGATGGCGGAAGCCTTCAGCAGCAGGAGACCGATCACACCAGCGACCGCGAAGGCGCCAACGTGAGGGTCCCTAAGAATCTCAAGACGACGCTTTCTGTTGAACCCACCAAACAGTGCGTCACAGCAGTCCATGAAGCCGTCAAGGTGCAGCGCGCGCGTCAGAATGACAAGCGCAACCGTCAGCAACACCGCCGAAAGAAAGGGTGGCATTGTACTGTCGTCTTGCGCCACGATCGAATAGGCGGATCGCAAGAGCAAGTCGGCAGCCGCGAGGAACCCACCCAGGACCAGCCCGACGGTCGGAAACCAAGCGCGGGCGGATGCCAATCCACCAGTCGAATCTCTCGGCGCGACCGGCAGAATCGTCAGGAAACCAATGGCGGAGAGTAAGCTGTTCACCGGGTCTTCTACCCCGAATCCTGTTCGCCATCCGATACGCCCGCTTCGGCAAATGTAGCCATCTCAGACAGGCACGCGGCGGCGGTCTCGACTATCGGAAGCGCCAGCGCCGCGCCCGTACCCTCTCCGAGCCGCATCCCCAGGTCCAGCAGCGGAGTCAGACCAAGATGGGCCAGCGCGATGCGGTGTCCTCTTTCGGCTGAAACGTGCGAGGCAATCATGTAGTCTCGCGCAGTGGGGCACAGGGCGTCGGCTACAAGCGCCGCGGCGCCCGATATGAATCCGTCCAGCACCACGGCCCGCCGCATCATCGCAGTACCCAGAACGACGCCGGCCAGTACTCCGATTTCGAATCCGCCCACCTTCGACAGTAGATCAAGGCCGTCCCTGGTGTCGGGACTGTTCACATCCAACGCCGTCCGCACCACAGCGATCTTGTGTTGGAGTTCTTCGGCAGTGCGTCCGGTTCCTTCTCCGGTTGTCTCCTCAGGTGGCCTGCCGGTCACAGCGGACACAATCGCGCTGGACGCCGTGGTGTTTCCGATACCCATGTCTCCGGTCGCTATCAGGTCAACGCCGGACTCGACGACTTCGACAGCCAGATTTATGCCCGCTTCTACGCAGAGTTCAGCCTGCCCGCGCGACATCGCCGGACCCCGGCTGATGTCGTCTGTTCCACGTCCGACCTTCACGGGCCGGAGTTCCGGATGAGGGGGAAGGTCGGCGGCGACCCCGGCGTCAACGATGATTTGGCGCACTCCCAACTGGCGGCACATTACGCTTATTGCCGCGCCGCCGCCCAGAAAGTTCATCACCATCTGCGCGGTCACCTCTTGTGGATATCCGGTGACGCCGCGCGCGACCACCCCGTGATCCGCGGCCGCCACGATGACAGCCTTTCCACCAACCCGAGGCCGCTCCACTCCGAAGATTCCCGCCAGCCTGATGGATACCTCTTCGAGCCGTCCGAGGCTCCCCGGGGGCTTAGTCAGTATGGCTTGTCTCAAGTCGGCGCGACGCATGGCCTCCGTGTTCACCGGAAGTATGCGTTCTATCGCCTGGGATATGGTGGGACTGTTAGGTTGTGTCATCAGAACTCTAGTCCCGGCTGCGCTTTGATACCCTGCTCTTTGTATGGATGCTTGATCTCACGCATCTCGGTAACAAGGTCCGCGAACTCGATCAACTCATCGGGCGCGTAGCGGCCCGTGATTATCACGTGGAGCATATGCGGCTTTTGCTTCAGGACTCCGATGACGTCTTCTACGGGTATCCAGCCGTAGTGGAGCGGATATGTGAACTCGTCCAGGATGATGACATCATGGTCTCCGGACAAAATGGCCTTCTGGCAGATCTTCCACTGCTGCCTAGCGAGGTCCGCGGTAGCATCGAGATCTTTGCTCAGCCATGTGAAGCCGTCGCCCAGCGCGCTCCACGCTATGTCCAGCTTGGCGGCGGCGCGGCTCTCCCCGTACCAGGAGCCGGTGTGCTTGATGAACTGAAACATCTCCACATTATTGTCTCAGGCGGCGACTTGACGCCCTACCGCCCGGACTTAGACCGTATCTGCTGGAGCGCAGGTTCGGCGCCCCGGAGTCTACTGTACGCAACAGAAAAATCCCCGCCGCTTTCGCGTACAGGGATCGCATCGGATTGGCCTTGGTCCCTATTCTGTGGAGACCCGACCTGTATCTGAGGCACTCTCTGAGACGGAGAACGGCTGCTCAGCCCTACCCGGCAGGTCTCCTGGCTTTCGGATCATCGCCTGTCCCGCGCCTTCCCATCCGGAACGGACAGTGGCTTCAGTGGGCGGCTAACCGATTACAGTGGCGCCTCCGCAGCGGATTCTCACCGCTTTCCCTATTCGCGCTGGGCTTTCCAGCGCACCGGGCAAAGTTGGCCTTTGTTTGCTTTGCGGATGTTAACAGCGGTTGGTTTCGATGTCAAGAATTCAGGTCGTCCTCGGTGTCCGCCAACGCGATCAAAGCGCGACTCTTGGAATTTAGATGAATGGACTGCCTCTTGTCGAATACTGAAGTCGGTGAAGCCCTGAATGCGGATGGAACTCAGCAGACCCTTTGCAAAGGGATTCCCCACGTCATTCCGCCGAAAGCGGGAACCGATCGTTGCTCGACACCATAGGGACACTGATGACGAAACAACGACAACTCCGACTATGAAAAGGCCTCTGAGGGCCTGGACATCTGTCTTCACATCCAACTGGGCGCCCGCTCAGGCTGCTATCCCGCTTGTTCATATGGTCAGGTGGTGATATACTCACGTTATAATCTATTGATTTACTGGAAGTGGGCCGCGCCCACTTTCTTTGTTCAATAGAGCATGAGATTTCCGCCGGAATGATAAAGGAGGTAGCTGAATAATGAAGAGCGACTTCGTGATCGCTTTAACGCAGCTGGCCGCCGAGCGAAACCTGCCGAAGGAGATCGTGATCTCCGCAATCGAGGCTGCGCTGGCTTCCGCATATCGCAAAGACACTATCGCATCCGGGCAGAATATCTCGGTAAAGTTGGACCCGGGTTCGGGAGATGTGACGGTCCAGATTCTCAAGACTGTGGTAGATGAGGTCAATGACCCAGAAACTGAGATTCTTCTGGGCGACGCTAAACAGATAAATCAGGGCGCGGCACTGGGCGATGTTATTTCAACCAGCAGCATCCCACACAGCGCGGGTCGTATCGCGGCCCAGACGGCGAAACAGGTCGTCATGCAGCGCCTTCGAGAAGCCGAGCGCGACTTGGTGTATCAAGAGTTCATCGAAAGGGTAGGCGAAGTCTTTCCCGTTTCGGTGCAGAGAGTTGAACCTCGCCACGTTGTAGTTGACATGGCTAGAGGCGAGGCTGTACTGCCCCACTCCGAGCAAATGTCGTCCGAGCGGTATAGGCAGGGCCAGAAGTTCAAGGTTCTGTTGAGATCGGTAGAACGAACCCCTCGCGGTACTGAGTTGATTGTATCTCGCTCTGACAAGGACCTCCTCAGACGCCTTTTCGAGATGGAGGTTCCCGAGATTTACAATGGCGCTGTCGAGATGGTCGCCATCGCGCGCGAGGCTGGCTCTAGGAGCAAGGTTGCCGTCCGGGCGCGCCAGGATGGTGTGGACCCGGTCGGCTCGTGTGTTGGGTTGCGCGGAGTTCGCATACAAAACATCGTCAATGAACTCCAGGGGGAGAAAATCGACATCTTGGAGTGGAACAGGGATATAGGGCGATTCATCGCCAACGCATTGAATCCCGCCCAGGTGATGCGAGTAGAGCTCGACCCTGTCACCAACACCGCTATAGCAGTTGTCCCGGACAGACAGCTCTCCTTGGCAATTGGCAAGGAGGGGCAGAACGCCCGCCTTGCCGCCAAGCTTACCGGCTGGAGCGTGGACATAATGAACTCCACCGATGCCGAGGCAGCCGCTTTGGAACGTGCCAGAATCGCCGCTGAAGTAGCAGCAATGGAGGCCGCGGAGAAAGCGCGTCAAGAAACCGAGCAAGTCGACGCGGCAGAGGAGCAGGCGGTAGAAGAGCAAGTTCTGCCGGACGGGGATTCCGTAGCCGCCGCCGCTGATTCTTCCGATGTCGAAGAAGAACTTGCAGAGGAGATCGCTGAAGAGACGGAAATCACTGAAATCGCAGCCGAAGTCGCTACTCCGGAGCGTTCACCTGAAGAGATCGCGGCCGAAGAAGCGGCTATCATGGCGGAACTGGAACGAGAAGAAGAGGAGATTCTCGCCGCACTTGAAACCGAGGAGCGCGAAAGGGAAGCTGAGCAGGAGGCTATGGCCGCGGAGGCGACTTCGCTTAGAAACCTACCGGAAGATATCTGGACTATTCCAACCGCTCCAAGTCAGACGGAACCGAGCGGCATCAGGTTTGCTGAGGACATAGACGGGCTCAGAGGCGGGGTAACTGCGAGGCGAACTCGAAGAAACTCTGCTGAACAGTCAGACGCTCAGAATCCGACAACCGTCGCCAGAGGTGGACGCAGGCGGGCCCGAGGCAGAACCGGCAGAAGGCGACGTTAACAGAGTCAGCGCGAGGAGTGTTTCATGCCTAAACGCAGGCGCGTCCCACTGAGAACCTGCGTTTCTTGCGGCGTCAAAACGGATAAACGGACTCTGCTTCGTATCGTTTCTAGCGCGGACGATAGGGTAATCGTCGACAGGTCCGGCAAACAGAACGGGCGTGGCGCCTATGTGTGCGCATCGTGTCGCGAGTCGAAAGACTATCTGCGCCGAGACAGGTTGGAGCGCTCATTGCGCACTAAGATAGATGAAACCGAATGGGATTCTTTAGTTGAGGCGATGACGCGGCTATCCGAAGGCGTTTGGAAGATCTGTACGCGAGATTCGTGAAACAGGAGGTGTATGTGAAGCTATGACAACAAGCATATCCCAACAAACGCAACCGACCACATCGGCAGGTCAGCACACTCTTGAAGAGATAGCGACTGCCATTAGGCTCCAGGGACTTGAACCCTTGAGTATTCCGGCCGCCATAACCGTGGCGGACTTCGCTACCGCCATGGACGTAGGACCCGTTGAAGTTATAAAGGCGCTTATGCGCACCGGGTATATGTTCACCATTAACGATGTTATTGAACACGGCGTTGCTTCAGTGGTCTCACCCGCCTTTGGGTATGGGCTGTTGCCACTCGAAGCTGAATCGAGTTCGGAGTCGGGCTCCACTTCACTTGTTTTCTCATCAGATGAAGAGGAAGACCAGAATGCGCTGGAACCTCGCCCCCCCGTCATAACGATCCTGGGACACGTGGACCATGGAAAGACTACGCTTCTCGACACGATTAGAAACGCAAACGTAGTCGAAGGCGAGGCGGGCGGAATTACTCAGCACATGGGCGCGTACCAGATCGAACGCGAAGGCACTCGCATCACATTTCTAGACACACCCGGTCACGAGGCTTTCACAGCTATGCGGGCTAGGGGCGCGCAAGTCACTGACATCGCCGTTCTCATCGTGGCAGCCGACGACGGCATAATGCCGCAGACGATTGAAGCCATTGACCATGTCCGTGCCGCGGAAGTTCCGATTGTCGTCGCAATCAACAAGATTGACTTGCCCAGCGCTGACCAGGACAGAGTCAAGCGTCAGCTGGCGGAGCAAAACCTCTTGATCGAAGAATGGGGCGGAGACATTATCTCGGTTCCCGTATCGGCGATAAACGGTGAAGGCGTTGAAGAACTCTTGGAGAACCTGATAGTCCTTTCCGAGGTCAGCGAACTTCGGGCCAATCCTCACCGATACGCTCTTGGTGTAGTCGTCGAGGCCCGGCGAGACAGAAGCAGGGGCACAGTGGCAACACTCATCGTCCAAACCGGGACCCTAGAGGTTGGCGACTACATCGTAATTGGCGGCATACGTGGCAAGATTAGAGCCATGTTCGACGATGAGGGTAACAGAATAGAATCCGCGGGCCCCTCAGCGCCGGTAGAGATACTTGGACTCAGCGGCCTGCCGGAAGCGGGTGAACTCTTCGAGGTGGCGACCGACGAACGCGAGGCGCGGGAATGGGTGGAGGAATATGAGATCGAGCAGCGCAAGGGTCGCCAAGGTGGACCGACACTTGAAGATGTCCATACCCGTATTCAACTGGGAGAAGTCGTCGCGCTCAATCTCATAGTCAAGACAGACGTCCAAGGTACACTCGAACCCGTACGGGCGGCGCTTGAACGTCTGAACACCGAAAGCGCGCGCGTCAATATAGTTCACATAGCCAGCGGCGGCATAACCGAGAGCGATATACTTCTCGCGGTCGCCTCGAAAGCCGTGATTATCGGCTTCAACAGCCCCCCCGAGCAGGGCGCGCAGACACTCGCCAATAAAGAAGGT
Organism: Dehalococcoidia bacterium; assembly: GCA_012270665.1. The sequence goes on along the minus strand of JAAXHY010000317.1, from coordinate 762 downwards.
GTCGAGATACGAAGCTACGATGTCATCTACCACATGCTCGAGGAGGTCGAGCGTGCCCTGAGTGGGATGCTCCAGCCGGTATTCGAGGATGTCTTTGAAGGTAGGGCAACCGTTCGAGCCGTCTTCAATCTTGGCAGACGCGCCAGAGTTGCCGGGATATACGTCAGCGACGGGCACATCGCTCGTGGCAATAGTCTCCGTGTCATCCGCAATGGCAGTATCGTAGCGACCGGCGCTCCGGCCAGCCTCAAGCGCTTCCAGGACGACGTAAGAGAAATCGCAAACGGCTTCGAGGGCGGAGTGACCATCGAAGGTTTCAACGATTGGCAGGAAGAAGACATCATAGAAGCCTATCGCTCCGAGCAGGTTAGATAGCCGACAGACCCCCTCTCCCTCAGGGAGAGGGCTAGGGTAAGGGTGAAACACAATTCAGTCATTCCCACGAAAGCGGGAATCCATGTCGCCCGGAGGCCTCAACTTGCCAAGAAGAATCGAACGCCTCAACTCCCTGATACGTCGTGACGTGAGCGAATTGCTGCGTTACGAGGTGAAGGACCCCAGAGTTTCGGGTGTCGTCAGCGTAACTCGAGTCGACGTCTCAAGTGATGTTCAGCACGCGAAAGTTTACGTGAGCGTGTATGGCACCCTGCACGAGAAAGAAAATACGATTTCCGCGCTCCAATCAGCCGCTGGATTTATAAGGCGGCAGCTCCGAGGCAGACTGGAAACCCGCCACGTCCCTGTCCTGAAGTTCATCCTTGA
>JAAXHY010000279.1 GCA_012270665.1 Dehalococcoidia bacterium | reverse complement strand
ATTGGGACGTGTATCCATACTATACCGTCACGCAGTCCTTGTCAACAGGTTTTTAACCGAATTTTAAGAAAATGTTAAAATTAGGGAAAATGCACTCTACGCTGCCCCGCAACAACGATTAAACTCAGCATTGCCATCTACAAGGAGATCATGAATGACAACATCAGCGCCAACCGTTACGACGATCAACAAGACCGAGGCCCGTTCCACCGGCGGAATGGTCGCAACGAAAGATATTCACGCCACAAGAGCGGGTGTCCAGATGCTGGAGATGGGAGGCAACGCCGTTGACGCGGCGGTCGCGGCTTGCTTCGCCATCGGGGTCGTGGAGCCCTGGTCCTGCGGCATCGGCGGCGGCGGGTACATGGTCTATCAGGTCGGAGACCGGGGCGGTGTCATAGGCTTCCCGATGAAGGGTCCGCTGGACGCCGCTTCCGATATGTACGAGTTCACGGGCGAAAAGGCGGTCGGCAACTTCGGCTGGCCGGGCGTCGTCGACAACGAAAACCTTGAGGGATTCAGGTCAATAGCGGTCCCGGGCGCCGTCGCGGGTCTGTGCGAGGCGAACGAACGGCTGGGCAAGCTCCCTCTCTCCGAGGTAGTCGCTCCGGCTGTGTCGCTCGCCAGGGATGGGTATTCCCCCGGCTGGCACAACATATACTCGCTGGGCATGATGTCCGACAAGCTGTTCAAGTACGACGAACTCAGAAGCGTATTCATGCCCGGGGACAAGCTGCCCACAGGCGACCTCACCTCGCAGGCCAACTTGCGCCAGCCCGACCTCGCCGGCGTGCTTGAGGCCATTGGCAGGAAAGGCGCTTCCGCATTCTATTCCGGCGACATAGCCGAGGCCCTCACCTCCGACATCCGCGCCAACGGCGGTATCCTCTCCATGCGCGACCTCGCCGAGTACAAGCCCTTCGTCTGGGACGGCGGTCTGGAATTCGGCTACTCGGGTCACACAGTGCGCGTGCCTCCCTTCCAGTGCGCCGGAACCACCTCCGCCATGACTCTCAAGCTGCTGGATGGATTCGACATCGAAACGATGGGACACAACTCGCCCGACGCTCTGCACGCCTATATCTACGCCGCCCGGCTCGCCTACGTGGACAGGTTCCGCTACATGGCCGACCCCGCGTTCGTGGACGTGCCGTGGGCTGGGCTGGTGTCCGACGGCTACACGAAGAACCGTAGCGCGCTCATATCCCCGGATAAGCTGGGCAAGATTGAGTCCGGCGACCCCTGGGCTTTCGAGGAAGGCGCGCCCTCCCGCGTGTTCGAGGCCAGCGCGCCCGCTCTCGACTCTGGCACCACCCATCTGTGCGCCATGGACGCCGACGGAGGCGCGGTTTCTCTCACGAACACCCTCATGGCCGGCTTCGGCTCCGGCATCATCCCCAAGGGAACAGGGGTCGTGATGAACAATGGCATGATGTGGTTCGACCCGGTTCCGGGTAGGGTAAATTCGATTATGCCCGGCAAGTACCCACTCAACAACATGACCCCCGCGCTCGTCATGGGTCCCGACGGCGTGAAACTCGCGGTTGGCGCGTCCGGCGGACGCAGGATAACCAACTGCGTAACCCAGCTAATCAGCAAGGTCGTCAACTACGGCATGGGACCGCAGGAGGCTATAGACTCGCCCCGCGTGGACTGCTCCCTCCCGGTCACCAGCGTTGACCCGCGCCTGCCCGTCGAGACCGTCGCAGAACTCGAATCCAGGGGCCACCGCATCTACACCATCGGCAGCGGCCACGTCGAAGGCGGATTCGCCAGTTTCGCCAGCCCCGTCGCGATAGTCTGCGACCCCGGCTCCGGCTTCCGCGCCGGTGTGGACACCTTCCACTCCGCCTACGCCGCGGGGCCATAACTGACGCGGATAGAACATTGCGTCTTCCCTCGTATTCGGCTAAATTTAACTCGAAGCGAGGGGAGACGCAATGCAGAAATCCAAGAAAACCGATCTGGAACGCTATCATGCCGACGCCCTCTGGTTTGGCGACCACTACGAGGAACTGAGATCTCTGTATCCCGACCAATGGGTGTGCGTTTACAACAAGGAAGTGGCAGGCGCTCATGAAGACGCCGAGTTGCTGATAGCTGAGATGCAGTCAAAGAATGTCCCTGTCGCTCATGCGTTCTTCGATTTTGTTGACACTGAGGATAAGATCTGGGTTTTCACTCCTATCTTCAAATGAACTCTGGATACTTTCGATATCAAGGCTCAACCCAGCGACCTTATATTGACCTGACTGTGGGATTCCCGGTGACTAATAACCAGTCGCTGAGGATTTCCTTCTTGGTTGATACTGGAGCGGATCGCACATTGCTTTCCCCATTTGACGGCGCGCGCTTGCGCGGAGATTTGGGGGTTGACCTTCTTGGCTTGCCATTCGGTTCTCCAATTGGTGGCATAGGAGGTCAGATTGAAACCAGAATGATAGACGCTACTCTGGACGTAGGCGAACAATCCATCTCCACAACCCTGTCCCTAGTCGAGCCGCCGCCAGGCCAATTTCCAACCATGCCCTCCCTGCTTGGCCGCGATATAATCTACGAACTAGCCCTCTTCATGGAATACAGGACGAATACAGGACAGACAGATTGCCGCTATTGGACGAATCGGAAACCGAACACATCAACTTCAGCACGGGGCGACTGCCATGACGACCACCCAGACTAGGCTAATCACCGCCGACGAGCTTCTCACGCTTTACGGCAAAGGCGTGCGCGGCGAACTCATCAGAGGGGAGCTCTGCGAAACCATGCCAACAGGTGGAAGACACGGCGAAACTGTAGTGAACATTGTCTTCTTTCTGAGAAGTTTCATATTCCCGCGCCGCCTCGGACGCCTGGCCGCCTCCGACACTGGAGTCCTGCTTGAACGAGATCCCGACACCGTGCGCGAACCCGACATAGCTTTCATCTCCGCCGAGAGGCTCCCCCTGGACGTCGAAGTGGCCGGCTACTACGAAGTGGTCCCCGACCTGATCGTGGAGGTCGTATCTCCGAGCGACAGCGCCCGCGCGGTCATGGACAAGGCTCTCATGTGGCTGAACTACGGCGCGCGGATGGTATGGGCCGTCAACCCCCAATCACGCTCCGTGGACGTTTATCGCCCGGGCGAGCGAACGGTAACCTTCAC
>JAAXHY010000483.1 GCA_012270665.1 Dehalococcoidia bacterium | reverse complement strand
AGAGTGGACTTTCAGGCCGATGGAAATCGGGCCACCGTCATCCGAGCGGTCGGAGGGGCGAGCGTGGCATGGCCTTCCGCGCCGCCGACAGCTTTCCCGAACCCGTCCGCGGCCCCCGCCAGTTCCCCATACACTTCCGCCCAGACTCCCCAGCGTATGCAGGTCGCGAGCCAGATTCCCCAGGCTAGGCCGACTCCTCCGAAGCCGGCGCGTTCATCAGAGTCAGGTGATCCCGATCCGGGACAGAACCCGTTCAACCGTTGGCTCCAGTCCAGGGGAAGCCTGGGAGTGCTGGACATAGACTTAGACCTGTGGCGCACCACGAAAGGTTTGCTCGTGATGTGCCTGATCACGATGCTCCTGGGAGTGTTCCTTCCCGTCTTAGGGCCGCTCATCGGCGGGTTCTTCGGGGGGCGGGTGTCGGGCAACAACCTTCAGGCTGTCGTCGCGGCGTCCATTGCGATTGTGATCACCGCCATCTGCGTGATTGCAGTTGGGGGAGCGCTTCCAATTTTTTCGTTGATAATTGCGGGCATGATTTCGGAGTCGTTGGGGGGAACTCTCCCCGCTGAGGTCATATTCGCCACGTTCCTCAACGCCCTGCCGGTTCTTCTGGGCGCGCTGTCGAGCAATTTGAGATAAGACCGGAAGGTGTCCGCGCTGCCAAACGTATGGCGATGAGGAGGCGATATGCAAGGTTCTATTCTGAGAGCCGCCAGTATGAACGGTCAGGGTCTCATTCAAGGAGACGACGGCATTCAGTACACATTCACTCTAATGGGTTGGCGTGACTCCTCCACCAGTCCAGCTCCGGGCATGAGAGTTGACTTCGAGGAGAGAGGCTCCCATGCGGTGGGCATCTATCCGCTTCCGGGCGCGGCCATGGCGATGCCAGCCAATCCTGTCACTCCACCGGCGCCTATTCAGCAGCCACCACCACCGATGCCGGTTCAGCCACCCGCGCCTCCTGCGGCGCCGGTCAATCCGGTCGCGCCGTATGCCCCGTCTCAGCCGCCCGCGCCGCCTCCGGCGCCCGCCCAGCCGTCGCAGATCGCGCCATACAACCCCGCCCCGTCATCCCAGCCCCCGGCTCAGGTTTCACCCGCTCCGCCGAATTACGCATACCCGGCGGGACAGCCGGATCCTTCTCAGCAATACCAGCCCGTAAAGGAAGGCAGCCTTGGATCGGCGCTGGCGCATATGTTCGGCTGGGACATTCTGTGTACTTTCATAATCATCCTCATAGGCTGGATTCCCATCATAGGTTGGATAATAGCCTTCATCCTGCAGTTCGTCCCCGGTTTCGTGGGCGGCAGAAAGGCGGACAGCCTCCAGAACGCCATGCTGGCTGCCCTGATCCTTACCGCGATCTACGCGGCTGTGATATTCATCATCATCTTTGCGGTGGTCGAGGCTTTGCTAAGCGTGCCTCTTCTCGGGGCGCTCATAGGTATGTTGTTGGATATGGTAGGAGGCGCGCTGATAATCTTCGGCCTTGTGTGGATGTTCCTGGAGGCGATTCCTCTATTTATCGGCGCTCTGATCGGCAGCATGACCAAGAAGTAGCGTGAAATATGGAGTGTCCACGCGCGGTCCGCGCGGACACGAAGACAAGCCCCCAAGGATTGGCGAAGCGTTTCATGGAAGGCCAGATACTAAGTACGACAGGCGCAGGCGACCATGGCGTCATACTAGGTGACGACGGCGCGCGATACACTTTCACTTCGCAAGGCTGGCGGGATAGTTCGACTGTCCCCATAGCCGGCATGAGGGTGGACTTCGAGGGGCGGGGAGCGTATGCGTGGTCTGTGCATCCGCTCCCCGGCGCGGCTCCGACATGGCGCATTGACCCGGCCGCCCCGGCTGCGCCTGTTCCGCCGCCTCCAACGGCTCAGGCGAGGCCGGTCCATCCTGTCGGCCCGCCGGCGTCCGCTCCGTCTCCTCCTCCCGCGCCTTCACAGAATGGTGGCATGCGCGCGCGCAGATATGACGGTCCGAAGAAAAACAAGAAAGCGGTGGGGTTATTGCACCTTCTGGGCCCGCTTGGAGCAATGATTGCGAAATTTTATGCCGGCGATTGGAGTAGTGTACGGACGTGGATTAGTACGTTTCTCGATCTGTTTTTGTTGGTTGTGTTGGGTTTTACGGTAGTGCTTGCGATGCTGCACGGGGGATATTTCTTCGCGTCCCCCCTCCTGGTTTGTCTCCCTTACATTGCAACGGCCATCATGATTTTATCTTTGTCTGAAGAGGAGTTTGACGAATGGATATGGGAGAGTAAATGGATATGGCAGCGTCATTCATAGCAATGAGTACGGACCCAAAGGATTGGCGAAGCGGTTCATGGAAGGCCAAATACTAGGTACGACAGGCGCAGGCAGCCATGGCGTCATTATGGGCGACGACGGCGCGCGATACACTTTCACTTCGCAAGGCTGGCGGGATAGTTCGACTGTCCCCATAGCCGGCATGAGGGTGGACTTCGAGGGGCGGGGAGCGTATGCGTGGTCTGTGCATCCGATCCTGGGCGCGGCTCCGACATGGCGCATTGCCCCGGCTGCGCCTGTTCCACCGCTGCCAACGGCTCAGGCGAGGCCGATCTATCCTGTCGTCCCGCTGTCGTCCGCTCCGCCTCTGTCTCCCGCGCCTTCACAGGCTGGCGACATGCGCGCGCCTGAATATGCCGATCCGGAGAAGAGCAAAACGGTGGTGGGACTACTGCTCTTTCTGGGCTGGCCTGGCTTCATCATTGCGGGTTTTTATGTCGACGGTTGGGGTTCGGGATGGGCGTGGAGTGAGATAATTTGGACCCTGGGAATGGTGATAGTCTGCTTGATGTTTCCGCCAGCGCTCTTGATATTCCTTGGACTCTTCCTCTTCTTCTGGCTTGTTGGCATTGTAGCGGGCATCGCAGTTTTATGTATGTCTGAAGAGGGGTTTGACGAACGGACATCTTCTGGGTGATCGAGCTCGGACATGGAGACGGTCAGTCAAGTGTCCGAACCTATGTCTTGGGAAAATGTATGGATAGGCAAAGAATGGGATCTAGCTTGTAAACAAGATAGGCGTATCGGAGCGCAGAGAGCGGCGCCTGAAGTTGTTCAATCCCCACATATCAGGAGACACAGATGCAGAATACCAATCTCATGGAAAACATCCAGTTCGCGGAGAATCCGGAGCCGAGATGTCCGGTCGCTCTGATAGTGGACATCTCGGGTTCGATGCAGGGCCAGCGCATCCAGGCGGTCAACGGCGCCCTCCAGCAGTTCAAGTCTGAGGTTTCCATGGATACGCTGGCGACGCTGCGCGCCGAAATAGCGCTGGTCACCTTCAATCACAGGGTTGACTACTACAACTTCGAGTCGGTTCAGTCCTTCATGCCTCCTATGCTGAGGGCCTACGGCGGGACGAAGATTTCGCTCGCGGTGAACACGGCGCTGGACCTGCTCGACAGCCGAAAGCAGGTCTATCGCGAGAACGGCATATCCTACTTCCGCCCAATCGCCCTGCTGCTCACGGACGGCTACCCGGAGCACGACACTCAGCAGGAGTTGGTCGCTGTGCAGGAACGGCTCATGATAGAGGAAGAGAGTCGCCGCATCGCGTTCTTCTCTTTCGGCGTTGACGGCGCCGATATACAGGCGCTGTCCCAGATAATGCCGCCCAACCGCCCTCCGCGGCATATAGGCAGTTCCATGCAGATCGCGGGCCTGTTCCAGTGGCTGTCCAATTCGGTCGCCAAGATCTCGACATCCAACCCGGGCGACCGCATACGGCTGGATCCTGTTGATGATTACCTGGACTACTAAGAAGGAATGGCGGGCCGTGGCGGTGTCCGAGATAGGCGCCGCCCATATCGAAGCCGACATGCCCTGCCAGGATGCCTACAGGCACTTTACCGACTCGGACACGCTGATCGCCTGCGTGGCCGACGGAGCCGGTTCTGCGCGTCTTAGCCACAGGGGAGCGCAGACGGCGGCGGACGAGTTCGTCATGGCGGCATGGGATTCGCTGTGCGACGGAGACGATCTGAGCGACGCGGCGATCAAGGCATTCGACAAGGCCCGAAAGGCGGTGTATGAAATCGCGAATGACAACCCCAGGCGCTATGCGACAACTCTGCTGGGCTTGATCGCCACGAGCGACGCATTGTCAGCCGTCCAGGTCGGGGACGGCGCGATCATAGTTGATGGGAAGGTGGTCATGGACTCCCACTCCGGCGAGTACGCGAACGAGACCAGTTTTATCACCCAGACCGACCCTGAGCCAATGACATTCTCGTTATCGGAAGAAGTGAGGCGAGTCGCGATTCTGACGGACGGCCTGGAGAACCTGGCTCTGGAAAACAATGGATACCAGAGAGTCCCTCACGGTCGTTTCTTCGATCCGCTGTACGAGTGGCTGGAGCGAACGGACGAGTCCGACAGAAATCCTCAACTAGCTGAGTTTTTGTCGTCAGACAGAGTGCGGTCAAGGACGGCTGACGACGTGACACTGCTGCTGGCGATGCGCTGATATGGCTAGAAGCTATCTCATAAATAGA
>JAAXHY010000201.1 GCA_012270665.1 Dehalococcoidia bacterium | reverse complement strand
CATGATCGAATCTGTCCTTTATACACTTCGTATCCCGTGCGTCGGGAATATCAGACGATGCACGGTCTGGACGCTGGACTCGGCGAAAGTGCGCGAGTCCTTGATGATCTGCTCGTCGAGGCCGAGGTTGTCCGGGTCGCGCAGTGAGTCCACTCCGTGTTCCGCGCTATAACCGCTGGGAATGTCGTTTCCGAAGCTCTGCTCAGACAGGACGCCGTAGGCCATAGTCCAAGCGCGCGCGACAGCTTGAAGGTCGTATCCCCCGCCTCCCAGCGCGAGCCATTTGCCCGGCGACGCGACGCGGAATTCGGACACTGCCTCCGCGAATCCCTGTACGGTCAGCGCAAGGTGGGTTATCGGGTCGCGGTAGTGCGAATCAATGCCGAGTTGAGTCACTATCACGTCCGGACTGAACGCATCAAGCAGGGGCGGGACCGTCTGGCGGAACGCCCACAGGTACACCTCGTCCGAGGTGTATGGATAGAGCGGCACATTGACCGAGTACCCTCTGCCGACGCCCGCGCCTGTCTCCTGAACGAAGCCGGTGCCTGGGAAAAGGAACGCGCCCGACTCGTGTATGGAGATAGTGAGAACCCTGTCCGTGGAGTAGAAGGCGTGCTGCACGCCGTCGCCGTGATGGCAGTCTATATCCACGTATGCGACCCTCATGCCTGCTTGCAGAAAGCGATGGATGGCGATTACCGGATCGTTGAACACGCAGAAGCCGTAGGCATGGTCGGGCATAGCGTGGTGCAGGCCGCCGGCTATATTGAAGGCCGCGTCCGCTTCTCCGGCTATCAGCAGTTCGGCGGCTACGACGGACGCGCCCGTCGAAAGCGCGGCCGCCTCGTAGATACCCGGATAGTGCGGATTGTCGCCCGGCCCGAAGTTGAAAGCGGCGGGATCCGCATCCGCTCGTCCCGCGCCTATCGCCTCGACCCCGTTCACGTAATCCGGCGTGTGAAACCACTCCAGTTCGGCCTTGGCAGCCTCCCTCGCCCCTTCGACCCTGGACGAATCGGAGTCGAACGCCCCGTAAGAGTCCAGCAGATCGCGTGTGTACCGGAGTCTCACCGGCTTCATGGGATGCGTGTCGCTCAGAGTGTGCTCCGACATCCGTTCGTCATACAGGAATACCGCCCTGTCGGCGCCGTTTGTGTCGTTCTGAGAATCAGCGGTCATATAATAGTCTCATTGCGCAAGGTGTCTCGATGCCCGTCATCCTACATAAATCCAGAATCTTTTCAAGTGGAAGATCAGGGCGGTAAGCATCACAGAGGTGGTGGGCGTGAGTATATCCACGAAGGACACGAAGCGGCACAAAGATATTGGGCGTAGTCATACTACGCCGGATACCCACCAGAAAATTGATGCCTCCATCAGGGCGATACGAGCAGTTGTATGAGACGGCTGAGGAGTACACGTTCATACTGGCGGCGATGGGCCTGTTACTGGGGAAAGAAACGCCTCGATCTGTGTGAACACGATTGTCCATAAGGTCGCTCGCGTATCAAACCGTGGTTCGGAGGGATCTGTGAACGGGGATTCTGCGATGCGATATGTGTCTTTTTCGGATCGGATGGACACGCCTTGGGGGCACGTCTGAGAGGCCTCAAAGTTCGACAATAACCTGTCTTCCTCTGTTCAATATAATTCTATACTGCTCCATTACTCCTACACCGACGATGTATCTATTGGCTAAAGCGCCGATTGCAACATCGGATATAGGTGGAAGCCCGGGGATCTCAATATCGCCGTAATACACAGGCGACGAAACTATCCGATTATCAGCGACTCGGTAAGTAATAAAGTAAGCGGGTGGGCCAATATCATCAGGCAAGGCGTCTTCAGGAACGATGATTTCCCCTGAGAAGCCAGTATCCAGTAACGCTTCAGCCTCAGTTGCCCACCCGTTTACAACAACGCGAATAGGGAGATATGGAAAGTCGTCGCTAGTTACGCTGCGTCCATCCATTCCGCCATTGCCTCATGTCCCACTCTGGCCATAGCGAAGTTGTCGCGTCCGAATGTATCTATTGCTCTCTTGAGAAGTTTGCCCATCTTCCTGTCGAGCAGAATGTCCCCATCAAGACTGATCGCTACGAACTCGCCCGTGTGGTCTTTTTCCAGCCCCTTCCCGTAGAGTTCGTAGAGTCTACGTTGTTCCGCTTGTTTGCGTTCTATCCAGTCTTGAGAATTTTGCATAGAATCACCACCTGTATAATGCGGAAACTATATTCTGCGAGATGTCGACTGTCAATTTATATTGAAGCAACCACGCGCAGCGGATAAGATTCGGACATGAGTCTGCCTTCATTTCCAAGTGAGCGCCATGAAAAGCGGCGCTTCCTGCTGGACGCTGTGGAGTCGGTGCGTGACGTCGTAGCCGCGAGCGCGGATGAGTCTGAGCGGCTCGGCACGCTCGCGCCTGCCGCCGTTGCCGCCATCCGGGACGCTGGCCTATTTACTCTCAAGCTGCCGCGGACTCTAGGTGGAGCCGAGGCCGACCCTGTTACCCAGATAGAGGTCATAGAGGCGCTGGCATACATAGACGCCTCAGCCGGATGGTGCCTGATGATCGGCGCGACCGCAATCGGGCAGCCCGGGGCCTTCGCGGGAGACGACGCCATAGCCGAGATATTTGGCAACGGGCGCATACCCACAGCCGCTACCTCTACCGCTCTCAGGGGAAAAGCAGTTCCCGTCGAGGGCGGGTACATGGTCACGGGCAGGTGGCCCTTCGCAAGCGGTGTGCGCCATGCCGAGTGGATGACGGCCGGGGCCGCGGCGCAAGCTGACCCGGACGCGGAGAGCGTGAACCTGACCGTCGTATTTCCCGCCTCGAAGGGGCACATCCATGACAACTGGCACGTTACCGGGCTGGAAGGCAGCGGCAGCAACGACATATCGG
>JAAXHY010000329.1 GCA_012270665.1 Dehalococcoidia bacterium | reverse complement strand
GCTCGACGTGGACGATCTGCTCCTGGTACCAGAGCAGGCTCTGGATGTGTCTGAGGAAGTCGGCGGTATCCATGTCGCCATTGTACACTCCGAACATATCATCGGTGAATATGGCGGCGTGGCTATCGAGGATTCCGGCCGGCGCCCCCTAATTTACGAGCGGCTGGCCCACAAGATTCCAGTAGGGCAGCGCCAGCAGAAAGAGCGTCCCGACAGCCACTACCGTCATTATCAGGCCGAAGTGAAAGACCTCAGTCGCTTTGACGGCGGCGCGCTCGAATATGAAGACTCCCGATGTGGATCCGGCTGGATAGTACACGGGTGTGTCTCCCACTACTACTATCGCCATTCCGCACACCAGCGGGTTCAGACCCACCGCTTCGCCGGCCGCCATAGCCACCGGGATGACCAGAGCGAGGTAGCCTGCGATGTTGGGCAGCATCGCGCGGACTATGGCGGCACAGCAGCAGAGCGCGAGAAGGAACAGCCACGGGTTGTCGCTCAGTCCGCCAATCCACCCAACGAGGCTGCTGGAGAACCATGCGGCGGCTCCGCTGCCAACCAGCGCGTGGGCAAGGGACAGAGTGGAAGCGATGACGAAGAAGTTTCCCCAGCCCAGTCCCTGTTCCAAATCCCTCCAATTCAGGACCCCGATGCCTGGCATAAGTATGAGAACGAGGGCTATCAGCGCGGGCACCGAGGGGTGCAGCCCGTGAGCAAAGTCGGAGAACCACATCAACGCCGTGAACAGCGCTATGGCCCCAGCGCGCACTTCGACCGCGGTGATCGGTCCCGCTTCGAGAAACCGGGCATCGGCATCTACCTGGACCCTGAACCCGGAGCGGTAGAGCAGGAACAAGAGCGCGCCCCCGATTATGAGGCTGGCGTAAAATGGGACGCTCATCAGCACGAACCATCTGCCCCAGGAAAAGTCCCCCAACAGCCCGGAAGCAACCACCGGGGTGACTCCACCCGCCAGCAGGGCGGTGGACCCCAGACGGTTCAGCGAACCCAGGGACATCATCACAGCCTTGTGAAATGAGTGGTCCCGAGGAATGTTCCAGCACTCCATCACCTGCTCATAGATGTGTACGAGTATGGCTCCTCGTGTGCTGGCAGACGGAAGAGCGAAGGTCAATATGGCGAACGAGAAGAGCATCTGAACGTATAGAAGAAGCGGGCTGCCTCCCGTGCCTCGCATCAACAGAATGGAGACCCGTTCGGCCAGGCCGGAGCGGTGTACAGCCATGCCCAGGGTCAGTATTCCGACGAGAAAGTAGGCCACCGGCTGGGAGAATCCATAGAGGGCCGCTCCGACATCGGACACACCGCCGACCAGTATCAGCAGCACTATGCCGACGATCCCAGTGACCGCGATGTGCAGCGCTTCCGTGGCCCACAGGATGACGGCCAGGCACATCACCGCCAGCGCGGCCTGGCCCTGCGGCGTCAGTCCCGACGGGGTGGGCAGCAGCATGAGGACAGCGAAGAGCAGGGCGGGAGCCGAAACTCTGAGTATGGTCGCGACCGTCTGTCTTGTACCGCGCGTGTCGGATTCAGGTGGAAGAAGATTTGGGGACATTTCGATAGAAACCTAGAACCCGATAACGTCCACCTCGCGGTCCACCAACTCGGCGTCAGGGCGTTCGGACTCGATGAACTCGACGACCCGATCAACCATCTGCGATGCGTGGACCGCACTGTTGGACACGCACGCGATTCCCAGTGTGAGGGTCTGCCATGCGTCGTTCATTTCTACCTCGGCGATGGAGACGTTGAACTTGCTCCCCACGCGATGGCGCAGCGAGTTGACCACCCGCCGCTTGTCCTTCAGACTGCGGCTGTGTGGTATGCGAAGGGTAATCCTGGCCGCGCCGATGTTCACGATAAAGTCCGCCGATTCCATAACACTGTACATTACCCAGACATTATAATGGGGCAGGAACGCCGAGCGGCGACATTCGACACATCGAAGAGACAAGGAGCGTTAACCCGTGCATGTGGGCGAAGTACTCATTTCTGAGAGCGAGATAGCGCGGGCGGTGGGCCGACTGGTCGAGGAAATCATCGCGGACTACGGAGACACCGACCTTCTCCTCGTCGGCGTGATGGACGGCGCGGTCTGCTTTCTCGCCGACCTGATGCGCGCGTTTCCACGATCCGTAGAGGTGATCACCATCCGCGCGACCAGCTATGAGGGAACGGAGTCGCTCGGCGAACTGACCGTCAACTATCTTCCGACACCCGAGCGAATACAGGGCAGGCACGTTCTGATCGTGGAAGACATAGTGGACACCGGCGCGACCGTGGCTACCCTCGTCCAGGAGATCGAAGACCTAGGCGCGGCCTCCGTGAACGTGTGCGCCCTGCTGAACAAGCCATCCCGAAGAGAGCATGACGTGGAGGTCGCCTACGTCGGATTCGATACCCCCAACGTCTTCGTCGTTGGCTACGGACTGGACTACAACGGCCACTTCAGGAACCTGCGCGATGTGCGAGAACTGGAGGAGTGACTCAGCGTTCTGAGCCGTCGAAT
>JAAXHY010000175.1 GCA_012270665.1 Dehalococcoidia bacterium | reverse complement strand
CTTCTGAACGCGGTCGTTGCCCCAGTCCGCGACGTACAGGTGGCTGTCCGGCCCGACAGTCACACCCCATGGGAGCTCGAACTCGCCTTCACCCTCACCGTGAGAGCCGAACGAAGAAACGAACGCGCCGCGGCTGGTGAACACCTGGATCCTGTGGTTATGCTGGTCCGCGACATAGAGCCTGTCTTCACCGTCCAGCGCGAGACCGGCGGGCCCGTCGAATTTACCGGGCGCGCTGCCCGTCTCGCCCCAGTGCCTCAACAGATTGCCCTCTGTGTCGAACACGTTGATCACGTTCAGGTCTTCGTCGCTTATGTAGATGTTCTCCTGGCTGTCCTGCGTAATGGCGACGGGCCAGATGAAGTGTCCCGGCTCCTCGCCGAAGGACGCGAATGTGCCGTAGTACTCGCTGTCTATGTCGTAGATGGTGACCCGCACCCCGCGAGTGTCTCCCTCCAGCGAGCGGCTGATCGTGTAGAGCTTGCCGTCCTTGCCAATCATAGTGTCTACCGGGTAGTAGAACCCGCGGCCCTCCATCGTCGAAAGGCCGATGGTGTGGCTGTAAGTGAGCCTGGTCGTTTCCCGTGTCTGCATCGCTACCATGGTCTAACCTCCTGATTGCGAACGCGGGCATTTAATTCCGAACCGGATAACGCCTGACGCCCAGCGTCATCAAGTCGCTTATCTTCATGGATATCCCTCGCTGAATGGCCCTATCGCCCTCCACCTTCCAGATACCCTGCGCTTGCGCCGTCGGACTATAGCCATTGCCCAGATACTCTTGCCACGCTTTGACTTCGAGCCTTTGCAGATAGAGTAGGTGCGGCACGCCCTCCTCGACCAGCGCGTTCCATGTTTCGTCGGGTTGTAAAAACCCGATTGTATCCGGCCCATCTCCTTTATAGTACCTGTCAACTTTGAAGGAAGCGACTATTGCCTCTGTGCAATTCTTATATCCTTGTTCGTCCCGGTACTGATAATAGACCGTCTCGCTGCTGACCACCGTTCCGCGAACTATCAGGTCCGAGACCCTTCTCAATTCTTCCGGTAAGAGAGACTTGTAGCTGCCATGCACTATGGATGAACTGTCGCAACCGTCCGTAGTGTGAACTATGTTGGCCGTGTAACCAATGCCTTCGTCATCACTCTCCTGGACTTGAGCCGGTTCCGGCCCCGCGCCGCAGGCGATAGCCGATAGCGTCAAGACCGTCAATCCGGCCGCCATCGGCTTTGCCCACATTGCATAGCTCCTACGCCCGCTGGAATTCGTGTGTGGCGGCTATCATCTGCAGAAGCTGCGCCACCCTCTCCCGGTTTGCGTCGCTGAGTTCGGGATCCGCCGCCAATTCGCCCTCGTCCGCCGCGTAGTCCACTAGTGACGCGCGCGTGTCGTCCAACACCGAGATCATGCCTATTTCGTCAAGGCAGCGGTCAACCAGCTCCGCTGGCCCTATGGACGAGCCGCCGTTCGTGGCGACGCGCTCTATGATTGACCTGACCCCGGGGTGGTCGGTGTTGCCGAGTTGAGTGGAAGCGAAGTTCAGCCTCTCGACGAACGTGCCTGTATCAATCCACTCCAGGCCCTCGTGCCAGCCCTCCACCGAGGGCGGATTGATTAGGTACTGGCCCATCCAGGTCATCTGCTGCTGGCGCTCGACTATCTGGCGCTTCGGCCTGTGGAACTCGCCGGTGAGCCGAAGCACGCCGGTGACGACCTCCGCGGGACTCTTGACACGAGCGTACCAGGAGTCTTCCGACTTGAAGAAGTCGGACGTGAACAGCACATGAAGCATATGGCCGATGTCATAGTCACTCTCGAAGTACGCCCTGGAGAGTATCTCGATGGCCTCCGGGTCCCGCGGCTCCACATAGGGCCACTGCGGCACGGGCGGCTCGTCGGCGACGAAGAAGTGGTACATATGCCTCGCGATGAACGCCGCCGTAGCGGGCTGTCGGCAGATGATGTCAATGATCTCCTCGCCGTCGAAGTTGCCGCGCTGTCCCAGGAACTCCTTCTCGCCGCCGTCGTGGTCGTTCTCGTCGAACTGGAAGTGCCACGAGATGCGTCCATACGGCCAGATCGAATCGCGCTCCGCCCGGAGAGCCATGTACTCCCTGTTGCCGATTGTCCATCCGGTGAAGGCGCGCGACGCCTCCTTGATGTCGTCCTCGGAGTAATTGCCCACACCCATCGAGAACAACTCCAGCAACTCCCTGCCGAAGTTCTCGTTGATCGCGCCCTTGTGATTGTCGTGGTTGTCCAGCCATACGATCATAGACGGGTCTTTGGCAAGTTCGGTGAGGAGCGTCTTGAAACTCCCCGTGCCGTAGCGTCGGAACATCCTGATCTGGTCGCTCAACACCTTGCCGTTCGTTATCTTGGGGTAGCCGGTGGCGAAAATCCCGTGCCAGAAAAGCGACATCTTCTCTCGCAGCGCGTCGGAGGATGTCGCCATCTTGTACAGCCAGTAGGAGCCTGGGCTGATCTGTCCCATCATGCCGGACTGCTCGTGGTGATAGCGTCGGATCAGGTCGTCTCCCATCTCGCTGCGAGAGCCAGGATTCAGAAGCTCGCTCACGGTCTCTTCGTAGCCCTTTTCAGCGTACGCTTCAAGTTGACTCCGGTTCGCGCCGAACCCGGCGCGCCTCATTAGGTGTGCCATCAATTGCAGGTCTGCCGTGGCCGTTGTCATCTGCGCCTCCCTCTACTCGCTTGGTAATTTATGCTTTCTGCCAGGTTTCCGCCGCCCCGTCGGGATTCTCGGACCTGAGTTTCCGCCAGCGGGTGGAATCGGCGCATAGTCAGCATTATATATAGGGCAAATATACCACATATTGCGGAATGTGAAAGGGGGTGGCTGAATCAGGAGTTGCCCGATGCCGGAATGGACAGAATACCCATGTGAATTCAGGTTTTCATCCACCTAGAATCAACTGTCCTGTCCAAGTCGTGAGATACTGGTTCTAGTCCCGGTGGACGCCTTTAGGTGTTTGTCGTCTGTTGAGATCGGCCCGCGCCTTCGTCCAAAGGGAGCTTACTCCGCGATTGACACTAAAAATCACCTTTGCTAGCATGACCCATATTGGACGACTCATCTGATAGACGCAATAGCGACTCCGCGCCCGGAACATCATCCCCGGGCAACTCCTCTTTTGGCTCTGCGGCGTTCCCCGCCGTTATCCTGGCCGCCGGCAGAGGCGACCGGATGAAGTCGAAGAAGCCCAAAGTCCTGCATCCTGTTTGCGGCAAGCCGATGCTGCAGATCATCGCGGAGTCGGCTGCGACCGCAGGGCTGGGACCCCGCGTAATCGTCGTGTCCGGGAAATCTGACGCTGTCAGAGAGACGTTGGGAAGCGGCTGCCTGTACGCGGTTCAGGAAGAGCGGCTTGGCACCGGACACGCGCTGACGCAGGCTCAGGACGCCATCCCCGACTGCGATAATATAGTGGTCATGGCGGGCGATACCCCACTCCTCAGGCCCCAGACCCTGATCGAACTCACGAGGACGCACCTCGCCTCGGAAGCGCCAATCACCATGCTCACTTCCATCCTGACGGATCCCGATGGACTGGGCCGTGTCGTGAGGGATTCCGACGGCAGGATAACCGCGGTCGTGGAACACAAAGAGGCCGATCCCGAAACCCTGAGCATCAATGAGATAAACGCGAGTGTGTACTGTTTCAGGACATCCTGGCTGTGGGACAATCTGCCGTGCCTGAAATATTCAGCCAGCGGAGAGATCTTCCTTACCGACCTGGCAGGATTGGCCGCGAGTCAGGGGTGTGAAGTAGCTTCGGTGGCGCTCGAAGACGGCTCTGAGGCGCTGGGCGTCAACACCAGGGTGGAACTATCTCGCGCCGAGTCCGTAATGAGGGACAGAATACGCCGGTACTGGATGACGGAAGGCGTTACCATTCCTGATCCCGAGTCGGTTTACATAGACCATGACGCGCGCATCGGCATTGACAGCGTTGTTCTGCCGAACACTCATATCAGGGGTGGCACGATCATCGGAGAAGACTGTGAAATCGGCCCGAACTCCGTAATCGTGGACTCTCAGGTCGGCGACCAGTGCCGGATCGTGTCCTCGGTAGTCGAACAGTCAGTCATAGAGTCAGACGTTCAAGTCGGGCCGTTCAGTCACCTGCGTCCCGGAGCCTATCTCGAATCGGAGGTACGCATCGGCAACTTCGGCGAGATAAAGAACAGCAGAATCGGTCGCGCTACGAAGTCGGGGCACTTCAGCTATATAGGGGACGCGGAGGTCGGGGCCAACGTCAACATAGGCGCGGGTTCGATCACCTGCAACTACGACGGGGAGAAGAAGAATCGGACGGTTATCGGAGACGATGTATTCATAGGCTGCGACACGATGATGGTCGCGCCGGTTACGATAGGCGACCGGTCTTACACCGGCACGGGGTCAGTTATAAACAAGGACGTTCCATCCGATTCGGGAGCAATCGGCGCGCCCGCTCGGATCAGGTCCAGGAAAACCGGCAAAGACTCTAGTTCTCCGGGGCGGAACGCCGCCCGATGATGGAGCCATGAATTGGAGAGTGACAGTACGTTAGCAGCGCTTACTCTGGCAGTTTCCATACTGATTCTTGCGATTGCCGAGGCAGGGTCCGCCGCCATCGCCTCCAGACTTCAGTCTGCGGCTTACCATCTCGCCAATGGAGATTCGGGGAAATGTGACCCTCTCGATCTGATTGCGGATATTCCAAGCGGTCAAATCGCCCCCTTCAAACTGATCGGGATGATAGCTTTCGGCGCGGCGCTGATAGCCGCGGCTTCGCTTTCGATCAGCGTGTGGGATACACGATGGGACATACTGACCCTTGTCACGATCATCGCCCTGCTCGGGCTAGGCGGCATGATACTCCTCGCTCGCTTCGTTGGAGCGCGTTACTCCAACCCGCTGTGCTCTGTCATGCCCAGAGTCGCCTGGGCGCTGTCATATCCTCTCAGGCCGGCGCTCCTGATTCACGATGCGTTGCTGAACCGCACAGCGTCCGAATCGGAGTCGTCTCTCGATATCGCGCTCTCTGTGGACACCGACAGCAACCCCTTGGACGAACATGAAGTCAGAATGATACGCGGAGTCGTACAGCTCGACCAGACCGTGGCGCGTGAGATAATGACGCCACGAGTGGACATCGCCGCTGTGGAAGCCGGAACCACTCTGGAGGCTCTTGCCGAGGCAATGAACAAAGCCGGCCACAGCCGTATGCCGGTGTTCGAGGGCGACCTCGACCACATAGAAGGCGTGGCCCATGCCAGAGATGTCCTCCGACAGATTGCAAGCGGGCGCGATCCGTCCGTAGTGACAGCCAAAGAAGTGGTGCGCCCACCCCTCTTCGTGCCGGAATCCAAGAGTCTGGAAGAACTGCTTGGCGAGTTCCAGGAGAGGCGCGTGCATCTGGCCATCGTGGTGGACGAGTACGGAGGAGTTTCCGGCATAGTGACCATCGAGGACCTGCTGGAGGAGATAGTCGGAGAGATCCAGGACGAATTCGACGCCGAGGAACCCGTCATACGCAGTATAGGAAGCTCCGAGTTTCTTGTGGATGCTCGGCTGCCGATTGACGAATTGAACGAGTCGCTTGGTATCAACATCACTGCGGACGGCTTCGACACCATTGGGGGCCTGGTGTTCGACCAGCTTGGCAAAGTGCCGGTGCAGGGCGACACGGTTCACCACGACGGACTTAGCATAGTGGTTGTGGATACCGTCGGTCGCAGGCCCAATACCCTGCGCGTCAACCGCACTGAGGCGGAAGATTCAGAGTATGCCTCCCGGAACTCCTGAACAAAGGCGCTCTCTCCGACCCCGACACTCCAAAACCGAGACTTCTGGCGCTCTCTCCGGTCTCTTCGACCGCGCCCTCGATGCCGACAGGCGCGCGCTTGCCCGCCTGTTTACGCTCATCGAGAACGACGACCCCGCCCTCCGCCATGTGATGCGGCTCGCCCATCCGAACACCGGAAATGCCGAGGTCGTGGGCATAACGGGACCTCCCGGCGCCGGAAAGAGCACCATCGTTGACCGCCTCGTCCACATAGCGCGGGAGGATGGCAGGAGCGTCGGCGTCCTGGCCGTTGATCCGACAAGCCCTTTCAGCGGGGGCTCTGTCCTGGGTGACCGCATTAGGATGCGCGACCACTACCTGGACACGGAGGTGTTCATACGCAGCGTCGCCACCAGGGGGGCGCATGGAGGGCTCGCCGCCGTATGCAGGGCCGGCGTGAATCTTCTGGACGCGCTCGGCAAGGACATCATTCTGGTGGAAACCGTGGGTGTGGGCCAGACCGAACTCGACATCCTGGGGGTCGCCGACATCGTCGCGGTCGTCCTGGTCCCCGAAGCGGGCGACACGGTGCAGGCAATGAAGGCCGGGCTGCTGGAGATAGCCGACATATTCGTAGTGAACAAGGCCGACCGCGACGGCGCGGGACAGATGGCTTCCGCGTTGAGGGCCATGATCTCACTCGACCCTCGTCCGAGCGAGTTGAAGCCGCGCCTGCTTATGACGCAGGCTCACCTGGGCCGGGGAACCTCCGAGCTCTATGAAGAGACTCGTCTCCGCCTGCGGGCCATGAGAGAATCCGGACGTCTGACAGAGCGTCGCAAGCGACAGTTAATCGCTGAGGTGACTCGCCTGGTTACATCCTCCGTCTCCGCCGAAATCGAGCGAGCCATATCGGAAGACCGCGCGCTGAAGAAAACGGTAGGAGAGGTGAAGGCCGGCGACCTTGATCCCTACACGGCTGCGGAACGTATCGAAGCCTCGCTCTGGCGCCGGCCGCCCCTCTCCGGCAGTCCACCCGGTCGGGGATAACCGGTTTCTTAGTCCGTCAGGATTGCCGGGGAGCGTTCTCGGAGCCGTTCATCGGCAACTGGTATTCCATGTAGTAGCGCGAAGCGGCGGGGCCGTCCTGTCCCTGGTACTTGCTTCCCAGTTCGCCGGAACCGTATGGATGGTCCGCGGGAGTCGAGAGTTGCGTGAACGATATGTGGCCTATCTTCATGCCGTAGCGAAGCGTGATTCCCAGAATGCCCACGTTGGAAAACTCCAGCGTCAGCTTGCCGGTCCACCCTGGGTCCACGAACCCGGCGGTAGAGTGGATGAGCAGGCCGTACCGGGCCAGCGAACTTTTGCCCTCTATCCTCGCCACTATGTCATCGGGAATCGTGACCGTTTCCAGGGTGCTGCCCAGCGCGAACTGCCCCGGATGCAGGATGAACGGACGCTCTTCCTCGATCTTGACGCGCTCCACGACATCATCGGCGGGCTGCATTACGTCAATGTGCGTCCGCCAGCTATTGCGAAAGATGAGCACTTCCCTGTCGAGCCGGATATCTACGCTTGCGGGCTGGATAGCGTTCGGCCCAAGCGGATCTACGACGATCCCCCTCTCGGCCATGCGCTCTTTGATAGACCGGTCACTCAGAATCATGGCTCTTTCACCTTGCGTTGGAATAATCCCGAACCAATCCTAGACCAAAGAATCGTCACACTTAAAGACGCGCATAGTTTTGAAAAGACGCAAATAGCGCCTCGCGTGAAAAACCGGGACAGACGTTCGCGACTGTCCCAGTCCCGCGCTGTGTACATCCGCTACTCTATGGCAAAGGCCGTTTGCACCGTCAGCGAGACGTCCAGTTCGCCTGCGCTAATGCTGGTCGGAGCGTCTAATGACGCCGCCATGAATGCGCGAGTTTCCGGATAGGTTTGAGTCAGCGGTCTTGCGACGGTTCCATCCGAAATGAAGATTAGGTCGCCGAGGTCCACGCCCGCCAACTCCGCGAAATGCGCGGCCTTGCTCATGGCGTCGTTCACAGCGTCTTCACGAAGCTGA
Organism: Dehalococcoidia bacterium; assembly: GCA_012270665.1. The sequence goes on along the minus strand of JAAXHY010000175.1, from coordinate 2,979 downwards.
GCCATCGCCGGAGACAAGTCCTCTGTGGTAAAGCTCAGGCCGTTGAATCGGATCGCGTCTCCCCCTGCCTCCGCAGTGTGGTCAATAACCGTTCCAACGTTGTCAAGGTCTCGCGCCTTGACCGTGAGGCTGTTGCTTACTCTGTATCCGATCAACACGGACTTGCTGGTTCGAACGCCGTTCTCTGTCATCTCCTGCCACTCATACTCAGGCCGGATATCGAAGTGGCGTGTCTGCACGTCGTTTTCCGCGATGCCCGCGCTCTCCAGCGCATCCATGACAGCGGCCATAGCTGTGGCCGCTTCCTCACGCGCCTCCGAGACTGTGGCGCCCCTGGTTTCGACACCCAGGTTCAGTATGGCCAGATCGGGTTCGATTGAAACCTTGCCCTGTCCGCTGACGTGAATCTCTCCCCGTCCGTCCGAGGCCAACGCCTGCGACGCCCCCTGCTGCGCCCCCTGCGATATGCCGAAGAGAGCCGCGTTGCCTGCCGAGACGCCCGCCGTGTTGATCCTGGACTGTTCACCGTCCGCCCCGCCTTCCAACTCACAGGCTGTCGCCAGCAGCATCGCGGCGGCCATCATTACAATCGCCGCAACCCTAATCCCGTTTCTCAGATTCATATCTTCCCTCCTTCTGCGAATGACTCGAAACTCCAATACTCGCGTTCCTATTCCCACTATGATAGCGAACATCCCCGTATGACTTCTTCTCTCGACGATCCGGTGGGACCTACAGCGTTATCCTAGCGTTGGGCGGAGCGCGGATGGAACGCCAAATGTGACTCACCCAGCTAAAATGGCGAGTCACATTTGTAACATTCGGGCTCACGAGCGTATTGCTGATAGCTTGGTACTAAAACCGACTACCGATAACCCAAAGCCTCTGCTGTATAATGGACATATATCTCGGCTTGACGCGAAGGCAGTACTCGATTGAGAGAATTCATACGGGAGTTGATAGAGACCGGCCTGCTTTCTCTTGCGGTGTTCTTGGCCCTGCACCTCAGCGTTCAGAACTTCAGGGTAGAAGGATCGAGCATGGTCCCTACCCTGACCGAGGGCCAATACATCGTCGCCAACAAGATAATCTACTCCCGCGTCTCGATAGATACTCTCGCCGGTTTCCTGCCGTTCATACAACCGTCGGGCGAAGGAGACTCGCTGTACACCTTCCACCGGCCCAAATATGGCGAGATCATCATCTTCAACTTCCCCACCGACCAGTCGCGCGACCTTGTGAAGCGTGTCATCGGAGTCCCGGGAGACACGATTGAAATTCAGTCCGGGCAGGTAATCCGAAATGGAGAAATGGTAGAAGAGCCCTACGTTGTCAACCGAGACAGGCGCACGTTAGACCCTGTCGCAGTGCCTGAGAATGCCTACTATGTCCTGGGGGACAACAGACGCTCCTCCAGCGACTCGCGCGACTGGGGCTTCCTGTCAGACGAACACGTCGTTGGGAGGGCATGGATAAGCTACTGGCCGACGGACAGAATCGGGGCGCTTCAAGCGTTCAGATGATTCAGATTTGCGACCGGCGTCATCGGGCACGCGCTCAAGGTCATCTGCGAGTCCCCTTCCCATGAGGGCGCCGGTCGGTATGCCCCAGACCCGAGAAACCGCTCAATCGCCCCACAACGTACTCAATACGAATACTCTCCCAGGAAACTGACAAATGATGCCTGAAAGCCTGAAGACGCGCGTGATACTGCCGCTGGTGGTGGCGGCGCTCGCTCTGGTGGTGTGCGGTGGAGAGGCTCAGGAGGCGCCTCCTGTCTCACCCACAAGCATTCCGCCTACCTCTACTCCGGCGCCCATACATATCTCGCCTTCTCCAACGCCGGTCCCCCCAACGCCCACGGCGACCGCTGTTCCGCCTTCTCCGACCTCCACTCCGCTTCCGCCCACGCCGACGGCAACCGCCGTCCCGATTCCCCCGGCGCAAACGACGGACACACTCCTCGAAGAGAAGACCTTCGCCTTCCTGGAACATCTCACTGCGGAATTCAGCCCCAGGGAGAGCGCTACCGGCGAGGAACTCGCAGCCGCCCACTTCCTCAGAAACGAGCTGGAGGAACTAGGGTACGACGTTTACATCCAGGACTTCGAAGCATTCGGCGTGGCCGCCACGGTCGAGTTCTCTTTAGATTTCACTTCTACCCCGGAAGTTATCGAAACGCTGCCAATCAGTGGTTCTGTCTTAGATAAGACGCCCATGGGTACTTTAGTCGAAGTGGGCCAAGCATTCGAGGAAGATATTCCTCCCGAAGGGCTGAACGAAAAGATAGCGTTGATCGAAAGAGGGACTATCACTTTCCAGGAGAAAGTCGACCGCGTAGCCGAGGCCGGCGCGATAGGCGCGATTATCTTCAATAACCAACCCGGCAACTTCAGGGGCGGACTTATGTCAGGCTCCTATATACCTGTCGTGTCCATGACAAGAGCCGACGGCCTCAGACTGAGGGATCTGGTTGAGCAGGGCAAGCCAACGGCCTCCGTGTCTGTGAGAGATACCTCTCTACCCTCCAGGAACGTCATCGCGGAGAAGCCTGGTGACTCAGAGTCCGCAGGTACTGTCATCGTCGGAGCGCACTACGACACCACCCCCGACACCCAGGGCGCGAATGACAACGGCTCTGGGCTGTCCGTAGTAATGACGATGGCCGAACTTACGGCGGACACTGAATATCCGTTCACCCTCAAGTTCGTCTTGTTCGGAGCTGAGGAGATCGGGCTGTTCGGAAGCCGCCACTACGTTGACACCCTCACCGAGCAGGAAATTGAAGGCGCCATCGCCATGCTGAACTTCGACGTACCGGGGTCGGGCGATCATCTGGATTTTATCGGCAGTAGGGAACTTACAAGCCATGCAACCGAGATTGCGGCGGACATAGGCGCCAAAGCTGCCAACGCCGGACTCCCGGAAGGGGTCGGCAGCGACCACACGCCCTTCCACGAAGCGGGCATCCCCGTCATC
>JAAXHY010000111.1 GCA_012270665.1 Dehalococcoidia bacterium | reverse complement strand
CAGTGCAGGTTCAGAACACACCTGTTGAGTGACCTGTTGGGCCACCTGTTGGATGCCCCCGACTATATAAACGAAGATACATGAAACCGCTGAAACTAGATGCGATTGCCCTGTTCCAGTCGGCTTTCCTGATGAGGGCCGCCGTCCGGCGGGTAGAGAGAATCTACACGCTCCTCAAGTCGTCTTCGAGTCCAGTCCATTCAGGCGCGATGAAGTTGAAATTCAAGTTCAGAACGGAACAGGTGTCGTGGTCCTGGGCAGGCGCAATGGATGCCTGGGCGCGCCCCGCAACGTCAGTCCGAGGCAATAGGGTTGCGCGGCATCCCGCGCCATCTCAGTCACCGCAACCGCTCTTTGCTTGTGATCGAGAGCATGGTTGCCCCAGGCCAGGACGACGGTATCAGCGACTTCCAGAGCGGCTCGAATCACGGCGTCGTTGTCCGGGCCAATAGGATCTTTAGCCTTCAGAAGGGCGGTCGGGTCCGTGGACATGAGAGCGAACAGGTTCACGACTTCGAGAATGCCAAAGCCCCATTCCCGCGCGAATCCAATACATCTGCTAATCGTGGGGTCGTTCCGCTCTTCATCCGCCTTCGACGGATTGAGCATGACAAACAGCGCTCGCCTTCGCGATTCGGCAACACACCGTCCCAACAGATAGCGATACCTGCGGTCCGCCGAGAATTTAGCATAACCCGATGTCGAGTATCCCTGTGTCATTGGCTTTGTACCCTGACGTCACGTTCTGGCAATGGCGGCGGCGTCTGCAAACCTGACCGTTCTGATTCGGATGTCCATGGGTCTTTACTTCATATGGCGCTAGCGCCCAATGTATCTGGGCTGACGCTTTTCCACGAAGGCCCGAACGCCTTCCCTGTGGTCCTGAGTGCGGCGAGCGATACTCTGAGCCGGGCCGGCGAGACGAAGGCTCTCGGCGAAGTCAACGTGCAGCGACTTCTGCACCAGTCTCTTGATAAGGGCCATGGAGTAGGTTGGTCCGTTCGCTACCTGACTTGCCAGGCCAAGTGTGTGTTCCATCAGATCGGCGTGATCGACGACCTCGTTGACGATTCCCAGCCGCTGACATTCCTCGGCGTCCATGATCTTGCCGGTGTACTGGAGAAGCATCGTGTTTCCCAGTCCTATCATCCTGGGAAGTTGCCAGCAGGAGCCGTCGGCCGGTATGAGTCCGCGGCGGATGAATGTCTCAGACATACGCGCGTTCTCAGACGCGATTCGTATGTCGCAGGACAGCGCGATTCCCATTCCCAGACCCATTGCGTACCCGTTGACAGCGGCTATGGACGGCTTCTGGAGTCTGTGCAGCCTGAGTGGGACGAACCGCACTCCGTCAATTTCCTCCGAACCCCCAGGCTCGATCTCGCCCAGTTGCTTCCACTCATCATCCAGCGCATCCCAGGCTGTTCGGTCCGTGGGCAGTGGAGGTTCGTCCGCGCGAGCGCGATTGGCGTCGTCCATTCGCTTCACATTCGCGCCCGAGCAAAATGACGGATCGCGTCCGGTGAGAACCACGGCGCGCAGCTCTGACGATGCCTCCAGCCTGTCGAACTCCTGGTTTATCTCCCCGGCCATCTCATCGCCAATCGCGTTTCGCGTGGGAGGATCGTCCATTGTGATAACTAGGACCCCGTCCAATTCCTGTGTATCTATGAATTGATAAGTCATGTCGTCAGACCTCTGTGAGTGCGCTTGCGTGTGGAGGAGAAACAGATTGGGAGCGACATCAGCGCTGATCCATCATCATCCCTGTCCCCATATGATGAAGGCTCAGCCTTCTTCGATTTTCGTCTTGAGACAGTCGAAGAACTGGTTCATCATCATCCTGGACGCACCGCCCAGCAGACGCTGACCTACCCGCGCGATGATGCCCGTCACCTGAACGTCGCCAGCTATCTGAATGCTGGTCCGGCCCCCGGACTCGGAAAAGACGAGATCGCCCTCCCCTTTGACCGTTCCACCTCGACCGCTGCCTTCGACCGCCATCGTGTACGACTTCAGGTAGTCAATGTTCTCCATCTTGACCTCGCCCTTGTACGAGCCGGTGATTGCGGAAACCCTCACTCGCATCTGGACAGTGTATCTGCCCTCTCCCGCAGGCTCGAAGCTCTCGCAGCCCGGTATGCAGCCTGAAAGCGTCTCTGGGGACTGCATAGCTTCCCAGACAGTTTGAACGTCGGCATCGAAGTCGTAAGAGCCCTGAACTCTCAAATCTGTTGAATCCTTCCTC
>JAAXHY010000495.1 GCA_012270665.1 Dehalococcoidia bacterium | reverse complement strand
TGCTGGTCGTTGGGCAAGTTATGTGGGTCGGTAACGACCCCGCCGAACTGGTTTGGACTAAATGCCAGTATGCTCATGTTCAGCCGTGCCTCACTACCATCTGCACTTCGTTGGACGGGTTGCACAGCGCCTCGAACGCCCCCTGTATCTCATCGAGCGGCAGGAAGCCGGCCTCCGACACCAGCGGTTCCATCGTGACCTTGCCGGAGCGTATCAGGTCGAGCGCGATCCGCCAGTCCTCCGGCTGTGTTCCAAACGATGTCTTAAGGCTGATCTCGCGCGCCATCCAGTCCGGAGGGAGAACCGGAGTCCGCTCCCAGACTATCGCGACGAGCACCACCTGTCCGTTGCGACGTACCATGTTGAGCGCCTGGTCGAGCGTGCCTTTCGCCGCGGCGCACTCGAACACCACGTCAGGCCCGTTGCCGTCCGTAAGCTCCACCACGCGCTGTTCGGCGTCCTCTTCCAGCGGGTTGATGACGGCGTCCACCCCCAGCCGTCGCGCGGCCTCAGCCCTAGCCGGGGCTGGTTCGGACACGATGACCTTTCTCGCTCCGGCGGCGCGCGCGACCTGCGCGCAGAGCAGCCCTATCGGGCCGGCGCCCAGCACGACCACTGAGTCTCCCAACTTCAACTGGGACAGCCTCACCGCGTGAACCGTGACCGCGCACGGCTCGCACATCGCCGCCTCCTCATCGGTCACGCCATCCGGGACGGGGACAGGCTCCCACTCTTCCAGCAGCACCTTCTCGGCGTAGGCGCGCACCCGGCTGCTCGGGCCGCTGAACCCGTCGAGCCGGTAGTTGTAGCGTTCACCTCTGTTCGGAGACGCCGCTCGCACCTCCGGAGGAGGCTCGCCACCGCCGCCGACCACGCGGTCGCCCACGCTCCAGCGCGTCACGCCGTCGCCGACCGCGCTCACGACACCCGAATACTCGTGCCCCATGACCGTGCCGGGCGGAGCTATATCGTACAGAAAGTGGTGAACGTCGGTGCCGCAGATAGCGCAGTAGTTGACGTCAATCACGACCTGCCCGGGGCCGGGCGACGGGTCGGGCATATCCTCTATCGCGAACTGTTGGCTGCCCTGGTAAACGGCGGCGCGCATAGCTGAAACCTCCTTGAATCACTCTCAGACAGGTTATCACGCGCATTGGGGTAGTCAAACGCGCGACGGTGATCACAGCAACTATCTCGCTAGCGAACGCGCCATGAATACAGCCACCCGCCCATATTCGCCGAAGCCATCGCCCTGCAGCGCTTCAGGGAAGTCGTGCTCGATGTCTTCATACTTCCCCAACTTGCTTGTCCACCGCCCGTTCTCCAACTGTCGCGCGGCGTGTGTAGGTTCGCCATCCTTGACATATATGGCAATCTTCTCGTATCCGTCCTCCAAGCTGCCGTCGCCACACAACTCGTATCCTGCCGCTCGAAACAACTCAACTACAGAATCAATCGAGGATCCGTTCGATACATCTGCTATCCATTGGGCATAGTCAACAGTTGGATCAATCCATCTGAAATCATCACCCAATGCCCACGAAAAGCAGTTGTATTCCGAAGTGGATTCGCTGGTAACTTTGAAGTCAACTAAATTAGGAAGCCACCAATACCACGAACTCAGGGTCATTCAATATAACCCTTCGTCTTGCCCCACTTTATCCAAATCTTGGAAATGGCCCCTATCCTCCCCCTATCCTCGTCGGGGATAGGGGGAGATTCGCCTGATATGGCCGCAAGGGCCGGAAACCAGTGATCGGGTTTCATTTGGAGGTCTTTCAGGATTAAGGGAATGGCAGGTTCTCCCATCTCAATGATGCTTTGGTAGGCGGGATGCCTCGTCATCTGGGACACCAAGGAGAAATGTCCGGTATCACGCCTCCATTGGTCAGCCAATTCCTGAAACTCCGCTTCAAGGTCATTATTGCCGTCTGTCGGAATTACGGACGTTCCTGCTTGGGATGGTATGGGCGCATTGGTCATTGTTCATCACCTGCGTTCTAATGATATGAAGCATACTTCAATTGGACGCGCCGAGGCCACGCGCGCTTCCCTCACAGCATCGCCTCGTTCAGCCTCACCCCGAAACCTGGCTCGTCCGTCGGAGAAATGAAGCCCTCTTCAGGGAAGGGCTCCCCAATCCAAAGCTCATCCCTCGGCGCGCCTCTCTGGCCGGGGAGAACCTCCGCCAGGTCCATGCAATCTGACGACGCTATCAGGTGCAGGCCCCAGACCTCTCCACCGCGGTGAGGCGCGACCGGGATGCCGTGATCCCGCGCGATGTCCAGTATTCGCAGCCCCGCGGTTATGCCCCCGCACCATGTGATATCCGGCTGCCACAGGTCCATCGCGCCCGCCCTGGCCGCCTCTCCGAAGCCGATGTGGGTGAACTCATGCTCGCCGCCCGCTATCAGCGTGGGCTTCACCAGCGGCCTCAGTTCCGCCTGCCCCCGCAGGTCGTCCGGCGTCAGAACGTCCTCGAACCAGAAAATATCGTAAGGCGCAAGGCGACGACCCATCTCCACTGTGAACTCCGAGTCCCACGTCATGTAGGTGTCTATCATGATTCGCGCATCGGGGCCCATTATCCGGCGCGCTCGCTCGGCGGCGCGTTCCGCGCTGTCGCAGTCCTCCGGCCTGCCCGTGAAGCGGTGCGGGAACTTGTTCGCCCTGAATCCGAGTTCCGCGTACCATTCCGCGTCCACCCCGGTGGCGTAGGAATCAATCCTGTCCTTCGTCCTCAGCCCTATGGCCGCGTAAACCGGAGCGTCCTGGCTCCTCGCCAAGAGGTCCCAGAGCGCGAGGTCAATCCCGCTCAGCGCCATGATCCCGATCCCCTTGCGTCCGTAGGGTATGGACTCGTAGTACAGCGCGTCCCACGCGGCGAAGATGTCCTCGACACTCTCCACCGTTCGGCCAACCAGCAGGTCGCGCATATGCCCGTTCACCACCTCCACCGCCGCCCTGCCGCCGCCGCCGTACCCGTGTCCTACAACGCCGTCGTCCGACTCCACGCGCACCACAATCTGCCACAGATTCGTCCTCCAGGATGGCGGAACGTTCCTATAGTTCGGATATACGGCTTGCAGGTCGGTGACCTTCATGGTGCCTGGGCGCTCCTTTCCAGAGGTGCGGCAAGCCAATGATAGCGGTGGGGGGTACATCGGACAAGTTCAGACGATATATGAAACCATCGAATTTCAGACGAGATTGCCCTGAGAGCGTCGGGACGCCATCTTGACACTCACGCAAGCCGAAAGGTAGAATCACCGTGTTGAACAACTGAATATCGTGGCTCTTATCCAGAGTGGCGGAGGGACCGGCCCCTTGATGCCCGGCAACCTATCCGGTGTCCAAGACATCGGATGAAGGTGCCAATTCCGGCGAGCGCAAACGGCGTTCGAGAGATGAGAGAGATAGAATAGACTGCCGAAAGACTTCTCTCACGCCGAGAAGTCTTTTTTGTTGGCGCCAGCGGCCGACCGTCCCCTCCGGCGATGCGGGAGAGGGAACGTGACCACGCTAGATAATCGAATAACCCCGGTAGTCTGGCAGGGTGACTCAGTGAGCATCCTCGACCAGCGCAAACTGCCTTCTGAAGAGGTATGGATCGAGACGTCGGACTACCGCCTTGTCATCGAGTCCATCCAGAATATGTCCGTGCGCGGAGCTCCCGCCATCGGCATCGTTGGCTCTTACGGCCTTGTTCTGGCCGCCATGGAGTTGGCGCAGACCGCCAACGGCGACTTCTCCGACAGGCTCCACGCCACCGCGAGAGAGATTAGGGAAGCCAGGCCGACAGGCGCGAACCTAGGCTGGGCCGTAGCCAGGATGCTGTCCAGCGCGGCTGCGGCGCAAACTACTGAAGAGGTGGTCGCCGACCTCCTCAGCGAGGCAACCCGAATTCACCGCGAGGACATCGAGAGCAACAGGCAGATAGGCAAGAACGGCGCAAAGCTCCTACCCTGGGGAAGCGCGCCGCTCACCCACTGCAACACCGGCGCGCT